>JAAZME010000173.1 GCA_012798975.1 Gallicola sp. | reverse complement strand
GCAGAGGTACCAGCACCTTCGACGGTTTAAGTATAGCCTGGTCCATCTTAGAATATATTTCAAAAAATATAAAAGCAAAGACACTCTTTGCTACACATTATCACGAATTGACAGAATTAGAACATGTATTAAAAAATGTGGTAAATTTAAAAATACAAATCGAAGAATATAAAGACGATATTATCTTCTTAAGAAAGATCATTAAAGGAAAATCAGACAAGAGTTATGGGATCGAGGTTGCAAAACTAGCAGGGCTTCCTCCAGTGATAATAAAGCGTGCGAAAGAACTGCTAAATAAAATCGAAGAAAAAGAATTTACAAAAAACGATAAAAATTCAAATAATATTCAAACTATCAGCGAAAATCAAATGGACTTCAATAAAGTTAAAGAGCTGAGGTTTATTGAAGAAATAGTAGATGTAGATATTCATAATTTAACACCGCTTCAAGCTATGGATAAATTAAATTCGCTAATAGAGAAAGCAAAAACGATAGGGGGTGAGTAATTCATGATCGAGCTATTATCTTCAGAGACGATACAAAAAATTGCTGCAGGAGAAGTAATCGAGCGGCCGGGATCTATCGTAAAAGAGTTGGTTGAAAACTCTATAGATGCGAAAGCAGATTCCATTACTGTTGAAATTAAAGATGGAGGCAAGTCCTTTATACAAATCATAGATAATGGTTCCGGCATCCATAAAGATGATCTGTTGATGGCTTTTAAGAGGCATGCTACATCGAAACTTAAGGAATTCGATGATCTATATCAAATTTATTCTTTAGGTTTTCGTGGCGAAGCATTAGCAAGTGTTGCTGCCGCCGCTGATGTTAGCATCAAAACAAAAACAGAAAATGAAACAGCGGGCGCCTTCTTAAATATTCATAACGGTATTTTTTCCGATATAACACCGATTGCGATGAATAGGGGAACTGTACTTACAATAACCAACCTTTTTGAGAGTATTCCTGTTCGAAAAAAATTCCTTCGAAAAGACAGTACGGAAGCAAATATTATCACAAATATGATGTATCGTTTTGCCTTTTCGAATACTAATATCAGTTTCAAATATATTAAAGATAATCGAGTTGTTTTTGAAACTGTACAAGGAAGTCTAAAAGAAAATCTTCGTGAATTGTTCGACAGTTCTCTAGTTGATAATATGGTGGAGATTAATATAAAAAATAAAAACTATCGTTTTTTTGGATTAACTTCAAATAATAACTATTATCGAGGAAATCGAGGACTACAATATCTTTTTATAAATGGCAGATATGTAGAAAACAAAGATATACAGCGGGCTGTTGAAGACAATTACACGAGCGTAATACCCAATGGAAAATATCCGGTATTTCAGCTTTTCTTAGAAATTTCTCCTTCTTTAATTGATGTTAATATTCACCCGAATAAACAAAAAGTAAAAATCAATATTATCGATGATATATTAAGAGATATCAAAGAAGAATTTGCTAAACAGCTTAAATCAGGTATTGAAATTCCCGGTATTGATATAAGGAAAAAAGCCCCTGAGGTTAAAAGATTAGAAAATATTGCTGCAGATCAAGAAAAAGAAATTATTGAAAAAGTATACGGAAAAAAAGATTCCTTAACAAAAGACAGTTATAATTTATTCAAACCTATTCATCAGATAAACGATAAAAAAATAGAAAGAATCCTCCCCTTAGAAGAAAATCAAGAACTTTTGATAGAGGATACAAAAATAATTTCAAAGCCCTTAGTGAAAAAATTTCATGTGGAAGAAAAAGAAATCCCTTATTCTTCCTCTCAGATTAATTTTCATCAAGATGAAACAGAAGATAAACGCCTAGAGAAACCTGCCTTTCCAAAATTGGATAACTGTACAATTATAACTGTACTATACGATACTTATATTTTATTTAAGGAAACAGGCAAAGAAAATCTGTATCTCCTAGATCAGCATGCAGCTCATGAAAGAATTCTATTTGAAAAATTTACTGAAAATTATAAGAATAATAGCATTTCTTCCCAACAATTGATTTCACCTGTAATTCTTACTATGAAAGAAGATGAAATCAGAGCCTTTGAAGAGAATAGAAGTATATTTGAAAGGCTAGGGTATGAACTGGATCTTTTCGATGACTCTCATTTAATTCTAAGGGCTTTCCCAGTAGTTTTAGGAAACATCGAAGGGGAGAAGCTGCTTATTGAAATATTTGATTCTTTTGGAGGCAGTGATAAAGACATTGATTCCCTTCGAAATAAAATTATAATGAAATCTTGCAAAGCTGCAGTGAAAGCAGGCGATCATCTTTCTGCTCTTGAAATAGAATCATTATTAAAACAGCTTTCTGCAGCAGAATACCCCTTTACTTGCCCCCATGGGAGGCCTACATTGATTCAAATTACAAAAACAGATATTGAAAAAATATTCAGCAGGATAAAATAATGAAAAAAGCAATTATTATTGTAGGTCCAACAGCAGTTGGAAAAACAAAATTAAGTATAGAGTTAGCAAAAGTATTAAACAGTGAAATCATATCTGCAGATTCTATGCAGATTTATAGGGGAATGGATATTGGAACAGCAAAAGTAAAGGAAAATGAAAAAGAAGGGATTAAACATCATCTTATAGATGTTATAGATCCCGATCAGAATTTTTCTGTAAATGATTTTCAAGAAAAAGCATTTACTATTATAGAGCATCTAAATAAAAAAAATATAATCCCAATTATAGCTGGCGGAACAGGTTTATATATAAATTCTCTAGCCTATAAGCTCCATTTTCAAAAGACAAAAGCTGACACAGGTATTCGAAAAAAATGGAATAAAAAAGCAGAGCAATATGGTCTTTCCTATGTTTATGATCATCTAAAAAAAATTGACCCAGATTCCGCAAAAAGAATTGATTCAAGAAATGCCCATCGCATAATAAGGGCTATAGAAGTATATGAATCAAGCGGAAGGCCCATGTCAACGGAATATAATAAAGAATTATCCGAGAATGACAGTTATGATTTTATAATGATCGGCTTAAATACAGATCGCGAAACTCTTTATGAACGTATTAACCAACGAGTAGATCTGATGTTGGAAGAAGGTTTAATTGAAGAAACTCAACAATTAATAAGAAGATACGACCCGAATTCTCATGGATTTAAAGCGATCGGTTATCGTGAAGCAATTGATTATTTATACGGTAAAACCACCAAGGACGAAATGATCCATTTGATAAAAAGAAATAGTCGAAGATATGCTAAACGACAGCTTACATGGTTTCGAAGAGATAGACGCATTATATGGTTTGATTTAGTTAAAGATTATGAACATAACTATAAAAAAATAGAAAATCTGATTAAATAAAAAGTAGGTAATATTTTGGATAAAGAATGGCTAGATTTATATAATATAGAAAATGATATCTATGAAGAAGTAAAAGAAATCGATAAATCAATAAAAAAAGACTTTTACTTATTAGATGAAATAGAAGAACATAATACTTTTAAGGTTTTGAATGCATTTCATGAGGAAAAATTATCCTCTACGGATTTTAAAGGAACTACCGGTTACGGATATGGCGACGACGGAAGAGATAAAGCTGAAAGAATATTTGCTCGAATATTTAAATCGGAAGATGCGCTTGTCCGCCCGAGTATAGCATCGGGTACTCATGCTTTAGCATTATGTTTAAACGGCATACTGCTTCCTGGAGACCATCTGCTGTCTATTTCAGGTACTCCATATGATACAATGCAGCAGGTTATAGGAATCACAGGAGACGAGCCCTGTACTCTAATAGAACAGGGAATAGAGTATTCTGAAGTTCCATTAAACGGGAATAAACTTCAAGGGGATAAGATTCTTAAAGAGGTCAGAACTAATACGAAACTATTGTTAATTCAAAGATCGACAGGCTATAGTCTTCGTTCTGCAATATCTTTAGAAGATATGGAAAAAATAATTGGAATAATTAAAGAGAAATATCCGAATATTATTATTATGGTAGACAACTGCTATGGAGAATTTACTCAAAAAAAAGAACCTATTGAAATTGGAGCCGATCTTTGTGCAGGTTCATTAATTAAAAATTTAAGCGGCGGCATCGCCGTTTCTGGCGGTTATATTGTGAGCTCGCATAAAATCATTCAAAGAATTGCCAATCGTCTTACTGCACCAGGACTAGGAAAAGAAGTAGGTCTCTCTTTCAATACGACACGATTAACTCTTCAAGGTCTGTATTTTGCACCAAAAGTTGTCATGGAAGCGATGAAAGGCAGCAAGCTGTTTGCACTCGCTTTTCATAAAAAAGGCTATAAAACAATACCAGATATCCATGAAGAAAGATACGATATTATACAAGCAATAATATTAAAGGAACCTGAAAAAGTTATTCAATTTTGTCAATCTATTCAAAAAGCAGCTTCAGTAGACTCATATGTTTCGCCTCAGCCTTGGCCAATGCCTGGTTATGAGAATGAAATTATAATGGCATCTGGCAGCTTTATTGACGGGTCGTCTATCGAACTAAGTGCCGATGGCCCGCTAAGAGAACCGTACTGTGTATACTACCAGGGGGGATTGTCTTATTATCAATGCAAATTGGCATTAATGATGGTTCTGCAGAATCTAAAAAACAATAATTTATTATAAAAAAACGGCGGGAGAGAATTCTACTCCAGCCGTTTTTTTATAATATTGTAAATTCTATCGGATATCACTTCTATATAATCCAACAACCTTACCAAGTATTTCCACATCTTTTACTAATATTGGATACATACTAGAATTCTCCGGACGAAGCTCTATATGGTCGCTATGTTTATAAAATCTCTTTACCGTTGCCGATTCATCCATCATTGCTACAACGATGTCGCCATTGTTGGCAGTGTTTTGTTTTCTTACAATAATCTTATCCCCGTTTAATATCCCTGCTTCGATCATTGATTCACCTTGAACCGTTAATATAAATAAGGTTCCTTTTGAAGATAGTTCTAAAGGCAGGGGGAAGGTATCCTCAATATTTTCTATAGCGAGTATCGGCATCCCTGCAGTAACTTTTCCAACAATGGGAACGTCGAAAGTATCTTTTTTATTTACTTCATCATCGAATTCATTATCAATAATTTCTAAGGCCCTGTTCTTTTGCGGATCTCGTCGAAGATAACCTTTTTCTTCTAATTTCAAAATATTGCTGTGAACAGTAGATGTAGAATTTATATTTAACCCTTCGCAAATTTCTCTAATTGCAGGAGGATAGCCTCGATATTTTATTTGTCTTTTAATAAAGGTAAATATATCTATCTGACGTTGATTTAAATCATCATACATAAAATTTCCTCCTATCTAGGATATTTATTATCGTTAATTACTTTAACATTATTGTAACATAGAAGGGTTTTATTCGCAAACAATAGTTCGAAATCAATCCTTGACACGATACATATGTTCGTTTATAATTTAAGAAACAGAACAAATGTATCGAACGTTTAGACTATATGGAGGATTTAAAATGAGATTACGTGTAGTAAATAAAACAAGATTTTCAATATTTATTATAGTTTTATTGAGTATTTTATTTTTAACAATGGGATCTTTATTTTTCCAAATAAAATCATACGGTTTAGAAAATAATGAAGATCAAAAATTATATACAGTGGCTTATGGAGACACATTATGGAAAATAGCAGAAGAATACAAATTCGAAAATATAGATACAAGAGACTATATTGCGAATATTAAG
>JAAZME010000261.1 GCA_012798975.1 Gallicola sp. | reverse complement strand
GCTCATTTATTTATGATATCGGATATGGGGATATTAAAAGATTTTAAGAAACCGAGACGTTGGTCTCCGGTAATTTTATTATATAGTTTAGGTCAATTTTTATTAGCTATGGGAATAGTGTTGGGAAGCAGTAGCTGACAATGATTCTCATCAGGAGGAAATATGTTTACAAAAAAAGAAACAGAAAGAAAGATGAATTTTTGTGTAATTAAATCGATGCTCAATGATTTTGGTCTTCTTCACGGAGGAGAGCTTTTTAAAATGATGGACACAGTAGCTGGATACTGCAGCAAGGATTTTAGCGGATTTCCTTCCTTAACAAAATCGGTCAACAACTTTACTTTTCTAGAACCGGCATATGAAGGAGATAAAATCCGCATCACAGGGATTATCGATTATCCAGGGCGGACATCTATGGAGGTTTATTTAAAAGCGGAAGTTCCGGAAAAGGACAATGCGATGATCGCCTCAGGATATTTCACAATGGTTGCTATCGACAGAGATATGAAAGCAACAGAGGTGCCGAAACTTATTTTAGAATCGGAAGAAGACAGGATGTATAATAGACAAGCGATTCAAAGACGCAATATCAACAAGTCCATCGATATGTCGAAGGAACGAATTAAGTAGGAGATGTTATGGATAAGATCAGAATTTCTGTAAGAGGGCTGATCGAATTTGTGATGAGAAGCGGGGATATCGACAACCGCTTCCGCACGATGAATAGTCTTAAAGAAGGGCAGCGGATCCACAAGAAGCTTCAAAAAGAATACGGTCTTCATTTTATAAGCGAGGTTCGTCTGATTCGAGAAGAAGTGGTAGAAGGTGTTCTTTTTCAGGTGGAAGGACGTGCAGACGGAGTCTATCATAAAGGGACCGATGTACTCATAGACGAGATCAAAAGCACAACGAGAAATCTTGAAGAACTCACAGAAAAAAGCAATCCTCTCCACTGGGCACAGGCCATGTGCTACGGATATTTTTACGGAAGGGATCACAGCTTAGAAAAGATTAAGATTCGTTTAACCTATTATCAAATCGATACAGAAGAAGTCAAGAGACTGGAAAGAGAGTTTGAGATTAAAACCTTAGAAGAGTTCTACAGCGGGCTTTTAAGATCTTATCTAAACTTTTCGAAAAAGATCATTGCTTTTCGAAAAATACGAAATGAAGGAATTGAAAGACTTCAGTTTCCTTTTATACAGTATCGAAAAGGACAAAGAAAGCTTGCAGTAGGCTGTTTTCAAGCGATCAAGGAAGGAAAAGACTTATTAGTAGAAGCTCCAACCGGGATTGGAAAAACGATGTCTACTTTATTTCCTGCCGTTAAGACCATGGGAGAAGACTATATTGATAAGATATTTTATCTGACGGCACGGTCAACGACAAAGGAAGCGGCGAACAAAGCCCTCTATCATTTGACAGACAGGGGCCTTCGTATCAAAAGTATTACTCTAACAGCGAAAGAAAAAATCTGCCTGAATAATGAAGTAAAGTGCAATCCAGAGGACTGCCCCTTTGCGAAAGGCCATTTTGATCGGGTAAATGATGCGATTTTAGAAATTTATGAAGAGGAAGATCTGCTTCATGTAGAGACAATCCTAGACTATGCGAAAAAGCATAAAGTCTGTCCCATGGAGTTTCAGCTGGACTTATCCATCTATTCTGATGTGGTTATTTGCGACTATAATTACGTTTTCGATCCTCAGATTTATCTGCGAAGATTTTTCGAGAATAATCTAGACCGATATGTATTTTTAGTAGACGAAGCCCATAATCTCGTAGATCGTGGACGGAATATGTATTCTGCAGCTATAGAAAAAGAGAAAATTGAAGAGATTCTTCGCACCGATGGAGAAGATAAAACACTTTTGACAATTTTAAAAAGCCTTCATTTTTTAGAGGAACATATCGAAGAAGAAATTTCAAAAGGACCGAAAGGGGTCTATATTTCTGCTTCCTATAAAGAAGAGTTAATGAAAACCGTTCAGATTTGCCTAAAAACCATGGAAAAGTTTTTAGC
>JAAZME010000095.1 GCA_012798975.1 Gallicola sp. | reverse complement strand
GCTGTGTTAAATACAATACTCTTTATCCCCTCCCTGATTGCCTTTTCTTTCTATCGAAAACATATCTATGCAGAAAGAAACGAAGGCAAGGTCAGCGGCAATATTATAAAATTAGAAAGAAAAGGATTCTTTGCTGTTATTACAAAGGGTATTTCTTTATTCTTTCTGCTCTGGATTCTGCTAAATTATGGTGCGATTCTTTTTTCCGCTTTCACAAAACGCTATATGGGAACACCCTACTTTACTTTCCAGAACTTTATAGATTCCAGTCCCTATATTACAGGCACCTTCCTTCGAAGTATCCTCTATTCTCTGATTGCAGGAAGTTTAGCTGCCATTATCGGTCTTTTGATCGGCTATTATCTAATCATACGAAAAAAGAAATTTATGTACTGGATCGATTTGATCGCTACGATTCCTTATATTATCCCCGGCTCTTTCTTCGGAATCGGATATATTTTGGCTTTTAAGAATCCGCCATTCGCCTTCACAGGAACAGCTGCTATCGTCATTTTAAATATGCTGTTTAAAACACTTCCCTTCTCCTCGAAGTTGGGAACGGAAGCCGCCTCTGAAATCAATATCGATACGATTCGTTCTATCAAAGACCTCGGGGGAAATCATCTCGCCGTTATAAAAGATGCTCTCTTTGCCCAGTCAAAGGGAAGTCTATTTATGTCTTTCGCAAACGGATTTACCGCTTCTATGACCACAATAGGCTCTATTATCTTTCTTGTCTATCCCGGTCAGAAGATAGCAACCCTTGTAATGTTCGACGTGATACAAACGGGGAAATACAGTATCGGAGCCGTTATTGCAACAATAATCATTCTATTGACTTTAAGTATTAATCTGCTCGCCCGGAAACTTATTAAAGGTAGGAGGATCTAAATGTTTCTAGAAATAAAAAATATTACGAAAAAATACGGCGAAAAAACAGCCGTAGACAATGTAAGTTTTTCCTTAGAAGAAGGCCGTCTCTTAACATTGCTAGGCCCATCCGGCTGCGGGAAAACAACTATCTTAAGAGCTATCGGCGGATTTCTAAAACTGGATCAAGGCTCTATATTATTGAATGGGCAAGATATCAGTCCTATCTCGCCAGAAGAGCGGGAAGTGGCAACAGTTTTTCAATCCTACGGCCTTTTTCCAAATATGAAAGTCTATGAAAATGTAGCCTATGGTTTAAAATTTAGAGGAATCCGAAAAAAAGAAGCACGAAACATGGCTTACGATTTTCTGAACAAAGTTCATCTTGAAGAAGAGGGGGAAAAATATCCTTCTCAATTATCTGGAGGTCAACAGCAGCGGGTTGCCCTGGCAAGAAGTCTTATCATAAAACCAAAGCTTTTATTATTAGACGAACCCCTTTCAAATCTTGATGCAAAACTTCGAGAACAAATGCGGGAAGAAATCCGGCAAGTTCAGCAGGAATTTGGCGTTACAATGATCTTTGTCACTCATGATCAAAACGAAGCCTTCTCTATCTCTGATGAAGTGATGCTGATGAACGAAGGAAAACTCATTCAAAAATCCTCCCCGGAAGACCTCTATCTCCATCCAAATTCAGCCTTTGCCCTCGACTTTATCGGCCAGTCCAATATAAAAAAGGGCTTCTACTGCCGTCCGGAAGATATAAAACTTTCCTCTGAAGGCTCCCCCTTAAAGGTCCAGTCCATAGAATATCTAGGCGATTTCGTTCAATACACTCTCCTTGATAAAGATGGCACGACGCTTATTATGAAACAGTTCCTGCAAGAGAACACTTTAGAAATAAATAAGATCTATCCTTTCTTCATAAACTGGCGTCCCATCGACTTTAAAAGCACTCAGAGATGATTAAATGACCATCCATTTTAAAATTTTTAGATTCCTATGAATACTATCCGCCTAAACAATGCCTTTCAAAAAAAGGAAAGCGAACTTTCCGCTTTCCTTTAAAAAGAAACAAGTTCTATGTTTCTTCCACAACTTCACTCTCTGAAGCCCTAGCTCAAATCAGGCATTTTGATTTGACAGCAGGTCAGCAGATCGTTCTTAACCAAATGAAAAAACACATTTGGAGAACGAGTTGCACCAGACCTACTAAGTTTTCAAAAAGCAAAAATCAAGTTAGGTCTAGCTCACGCCACTCGTTTCCCAATGACGGCGTCCTTCT
>JAAZME010000090.1 GCA_012798975.1 Gallicola sp. | reverse complement strand
TGAAGGGTTTTAAAATTGAACGGAAAGCAGAACCTATCCTTGGAAGCCTTGAACTGGATGTAGATCTGATTCTTCGTGTCTTTAATAATCTGAGCTCTAATATTATAAAATATGCAGATTCGAAGGAAAGTATAAGAGTAAGGTGCAGGATTGAAGGAGAGAATCTTCATCTGTATTTTGAAAACCAGATTGGAGAAAAAGAGTCTATGGATAGCACTGAAATTGGACTAAAAACCTGCGAAAAGATCATGAAAATGCATAACGGAACCTTTGCTTGGAGCAAAGGGGAATCTTTTACCGTAAAAATAAGTCTGCCATATAAACAAAAATAAAATCTTCATAATTCTTCAGATTTTCTATAGGGTGTTTTAATGGTTTTGAGGACTATACTTAAAACATAAAATAACAATAGAAAAAGGAGAAACACAAATGAATACAAAAAAAGTTATGGCAGTAGCACTTGCAGGATTATTATCAGTAGGGTTTCTTGCTGGATGCGGTACAAAAGACAAAAAACAGAATGCAAACAAACCTAACGCAGGGACGAAAGTGGAACAGAAGGCAAATCCTAAGAAAGATACAAAGTTTAAAACAAAGGATAATAAAAAAACAGAAAAGCCGGCAGAAAAAGACAATAAGAAGGATGATAAAAAATCCAACACTCTTAACAAAACAGAAAAGAAAAACCTAAACAAAAAGAATCTAAATAAAGGTAATAAAAAAGATACTCCAACGACAGAAAATCAAAAAGACAGCAAACTAAACAATAATGAGAAAAAACAAAATAACAATTAAATAAATATCCTTCACATCCTTCACTAAAATCCACCCCTTTCTCAGGGTGGATTTTTTATGTGGTGTTATGGGGAATATTCTAAAGCTATAATAGGGATACAGGACTTTTTGCAGAGGGGAGGCTGGTTTATCCATGATATAATAAATATATTACAATGAATTGGAAGAGGATAAATATGTTTAACCAAAAAAAGATCAATATAAAATATAAAATGATAGCAGGTATGTTCATAGCCCTTATAATTCTAACAGGATTATTTTTTCTTTATGTCTCTGACTATTATTCAGCGGCAGAGGAAAGTATAACAGAAAGCAGCAGGGAAGGGATTCAAGTTTCCGCAACAGATGACATGCTGATTGCTGATCCGGGAAATGCAAAGAAAGCTTTGATCTTTTACCCAGGAGGAAAGGTAGAATATAAAGGGTACGGACCCTTAATGACTGAAATTGCAAAGGAAGGAATTCTTTGTGCCGTTCCAAAGATGCCTTTTCACTTAGCGGTATTTGACAGCAACAAAGCAGAAGAAATAATAGCAGACTATCCGAATATAGAAGAATGGTATATCGGAGGACATTCCTTAGGAGGAAGTATGGCTGCAGGCTATGCTTCTAAAAATAGCGAGAAGTTGGAGGGGTTAATACTTCTGGCTTCTTACTCCCCTTCGGATATTTCTACTGAGGAACTCAAGGTTCTAAGTATCTATGGAGATCGGGATCAAATATTAAACCTCGAGGCCTATGAGAAAAACAAAGAAAATCTTCCTGAAGATTTTACAGAAATTGTTATAAAAGGAGCAAATCATGCAGGCTTTGGCGATTATGGACCTCAGTCTGGAGACGGGAAGGCAGAGATTTCTTCAAAAGAACAGC
>JAAZME010000328.1 GCA_012798975.1 Gallicola sp. | reverse complement strand
ATTAATGACTATTTTAATAGGTTTAGATTGAAATAGCCGTTAACAGCAGATAGAAACAGCCAAATTACATAATATGGGGGGAGAAAAAATGAAAAAAATAGTACAAAAAGCAGTACTAGGTCTTGGAATAGTTGTCTTTTTAGGAGGATGTACAGACACTAACGGCGAACCTATAGAAACACCGCCTACAGAATCTTCAGAGGATCCAGACAATCCTATAAACCCTCAAAATACCGAGGTAGAAGAAAAAGCGGAAGAGCTTACAAATGATGATACTATGGAAGGCATGCATCACGGGGGAGAGATTCCTGCAGAAATGAAAGAAGCGGCAGATCCTCAGTATCCTGTAGGATCTACGGTAGTTTTAACTACAGATCATATGGAAGGAATGAACGGAGCAGAGGCTGTCGTATCCGGAGCTTATGACACTGTAATTTACGAAGTAACCTATCAGCCCGTTGGAGGAGGAGAAGTTGTTCCAAACCATAAATGGGTTGTACAAGAAGAACTGAGAGATCAAGAAACAGAAGCAAAACCGGGAGACAAAGTCGTCTTAGAAGCGGAGCATATGGAAGGAATGAAAGGCGCAGAAGCTACTGTAGACAATGTTGTAAAAGGAACGGTTTATGCTGTAGACTATACTCCAACCACTGGAGGAGAAAGAATAGAAGACCATATGTGGGTTACTGGAGATGAAATGAGAGCAAAAGAATAGAAAATTATGCAGCAGGGATGAAATTCCAGCTCTTTTGAAAAGTTTTAAAAAAGCATAAAAAGATAGAGGGGATCATGATCCCCTCTATCTTTTTTTATGCAGGATAAGTCTTGCTATTTTTCTTTGAAACCGCAGCTCTAGGAAAGAAAACAATAGAATAAGGAAAGCGGCTGTTAGTATCCAGGCTCCGATTATATTCAGGCTGCCCCTTTGAAAAAGAGAAGAAAAAAAGTTCTCTTCTGATAATGCAGACCGGCGGTATACGCCGAAAAGCTCGCCTAAGCAAAGAATGGACAGGATAATAAGGATTGATTTTACAGCTTTTTTTCTCATAAAAATACCTCCATATAGACAGATAATAAATCTATTTGATAATTATTATCATACAAAGAACTTCTGAAAAAGTTAACCAAGGGAAAATTTTATAGGGAAGGAGACGGAACGGTTTTATTGCAATAAAAAAAGACAAGGAATTTTCCTTGCCTTTTCTATCGCTCTCCTCGAATTCCTTTTCTCCAGAAATCATATTGTTCTAAAACGGAGTCGATTTTTTTAAGTATAAAGCCAGCGATCATAAAATCATCGATAAACCCAAACCCTAATATAAACTCTGGGATGATATCGATCGGGGAAATAATATAGATAAGCCCTCCGATAATGAGAGCTAGTTTCCCTTTAGAGATCTGAGTATAATCTCCCTTAAAATAGTCTTTCAGCATATCAAAGAGAAGCCCGATCTTCATAAAAATGGATTTGTCTGAAAAATCAATAACACTTCTTTTATCTTTATTTCTATTAGAAATTCCCATGAATTTCCCTCCCTATAAGATTCAAAATTTATTATGTTACAATAGTTAGAACAGTATATTAATACCCCAAGAGTACTGTGCTAAACATAATACCGGAGGAAAATTATGAATCGTAAAAAAATTGCAGACCAATTAATTATATATTGTTTCTGGGCGTTGATTATAACGACGGGATTGCTTCTCCTTCTGCCGGAAAATGTACTTCTTCTTTTTCTTCAGCTTGCCTTTGCCTCCGCATGTATCGGAGGGATCGCAGACTGGTACGGTGTTACCAGTATCTACGCAAGACCTTTTAATATCCGCTATAAAACAGAAGTCATTATCAAGGACCGCCCGAAACTCGTTCGGGAGATCCGGGAATTTTTAACCGCCGATGTTCTTTCTCCAGAAAATATAAAGGAGAAAATAGCAGAGTTTCATTTTACACAGCGTTTCTTTGACTTTTTAATGAAAAAAGAAGAAGGGATAAGACCTATAGAAGAAATTCTAGAGACGGCATCTCTCATTCTCTATAAAACCATAACAGGTCTTGATCTCGAAGCGATTACAAAAGAAATGGTTGAAAAGATAAGAGAATTTGCAGGAGACGAAGAATTAAAGAGGGACGGGATCGGGATTTTAAAGAAGGAGATTACCTTAGAGCGAACCGGTTTTCTTGTAGAAAGCGCAAGCGGACAGCTCCTTTATCTTCGGGAAGTAGAAGAGCTTCGAGAGTATCTCTATGGAAAGCTGGAAGAGTTTCTAACAAACTACAGCGGCGACCATACCTCTAGAAAGATTCTGACACTAGTCTTCCACGGCACTATTTATGAAAAATTTACAGAGGCTATCGACCGAGAGCTGTTTAAACTGGCAAAAGATCCGGATCATCCTTTAAAGAAAAAATGGAGCAGCGAACTTTATAAAGCCGCTCAAGAAAAGCTTGAAAGCGAATCCTTTAAGGAATGGGCTGAAGAAAAAATAGAAGAAAAGCTTCAAGACGAGACCCTTCGAAAAGAAATAGAAGAAAAATTAAGGAAAGCATTGGAAAAAGAATTTCCTTCGCCAGAGGCGGTCCAAAAGAGAATGACTCCTCTCATTGCAAAAGAACTTTTAAAGATCCAAGAAGACCCCGAAAAGATAAAGTCTATCGAGGAAAGAACTCTAGCCTTTTTATCCCAGACTATCGATGAGAATCACGAAAGAATCGGGGATCTATTAGAAGAAAACATCGGCAAAATGAGCGATGGAGAGCTTGTGTCTTTTATCAAAGACAATACAGAAGGAGATCTTCAAATGATCCGTTTAAACGGTATGGCTTTCGGTGTTCTGGTGAGTATAGTTGTCTTTATCTTTAAGGCAGTGCTTGGAGTATTATAGGAGGAAAATATGGAATCAAAAGAAAAAAGCTATGTAAAAAACAGAAAAATAGCCAACGGTATACTCATCCTTTCTGCCCTTTTAACTCTTCTTACCCTCCTCTTAGAGCGATTCTACGGAAGAAGCCTTCCCTTATCCTTTTTTCAGTTTTTGGCAGAAGCTGTTTTGATTACTTCGGTGGCAGACGGTATTGCTATCTATGCCCTAACCCATAAAATTCCGAT
>JAAZME010000313.1 GCA_012798975.1 Gallicola sp. | reverse complement strand
TCAGGGGGGATATGAATCTGAACATCCCCTGCTAAAGGAGTCGAAACTAAAATCTCAAGTCCGTTGATAAGAAATGCTTTCCCGTTATCTGTATCCTTTACAGTGCCGCTTAGAACATTTCTGCCGCTGCCTTGTTTTTTCAAGAAACGATCTAGCTGCTGTTCGGAAATTCTTAAGCTTCTTCCGATACGGTGAGCCTCCAAATCCCCTCGTTTTATCATTTCATAAACAGTATATTTAGAAATTTTTAAGATCTCCCCAAGTTCTTCAGGAGTGTATAATGCATCTTTCATAAGTAGAACCTTCCTTTCTATACTCCTAGTATAACAAAAAAGGGAATCCAAATCGCAATGATCAAAAAAATTCATAGAAAGAACGCTATGCAAATATTTACATAACACTTGACAGAATAGAACAAGACCATTAAAATTGATTTAGTATAGTTTAATTAGTTTTAGTACATATTAGGAGGGTTAATTAAAATGAGATCATTGAGAAAAGCGGCGGCTATCATGATATTATGCTTTAGTATAATATTCTTAGCAGGCTGCGGACAACAGAAAGAAGAACAGCCGGCAGATCCTTCGGCAAAGTCAGATGAAAAGCAGACGGTAAATGTTTTTGCAGCAGTCAGTTTAACAGATGCTCTTGAGGAAATCAAAACAAACTACGATCAAGCAAATAATACAAATCTAGTTTTCAACCTAGGAGGAAGCGGTACCTTACGGCAGCAGATCGAAGAAGGAGCAGAGTGCGACTTGTTTATCTCTGCAGCAAAAAACCACGTGGATACCTTAGAAAAATCGGGACAGCTGGCAGAAGGCACAAGAACCGACTTGTTGACAAATTCCTTAGTTCTGATTGGAAAAGCAGAGCTTCAAGGCCAAGAGGGCAAAGAAGCAAAAGACATCCTAACAGAGGGATCGGTAGAGTCCATTGCTCTAGGAGAACCGGAAACAGTACCTGCAGGGCAATATGCAGAACAGTCTTTAGAAAAGCTAGGTGTTTTGGAGAATGTGAAATCTAAAATCAACTACGCAAAAGACGTTCGCCAAGTATTAGACTATGTGGATACAGGAAATTCAGATGTAGGTGCTGTTTACAAATCGGATTCTCTAAAGCTGAAAACAGGCAAAGTTTTGGCTGTATTTCCAGAAGATACCCATGACAAAATCGTCTATCCCATGGCGCTTATAAAAGACAGCAAAAATCAAGAAGCCGCAAAAAAATTCGCCGAATATTTAAAATCAGAGGAAGCGAAAGCCGTATTTGAAAAACATGGATTCAATGCAGCAAAATAAAAAAAGGAGGATTGTTATGATAGAACCCATTCTTTTATCGATGAGGATTGCTGCCATAGCAACCCTCTTTTCTGGCGTAATAGGCACGGTACTTGCCTACTCTTTAAATAAAAAAGATTCATTTATAAAAGACTTTCTAGAAGTCCTGATTATCCTTCCCATGATCCTTCCTCCTTCCGTAACGGGCTATCTACTTCTGATCCTTATTGGAAAAAGAGGTCCGGTGGGAGCCTTTCTTCTTGAAAACTTCGACTATTCTATCGTCTTTACATGGATAGCTGCTGTTTTAGCAGCAGCGATCGTCTCACTTCCTTTAATGTATCAAAATGCGAAGGCAGCATTTCAGGGAGTGGATGAGGACTATATAAAAATAGCGAGAACGTTAGGGGCATCCGAGAGAAGGATCTTTTTTACCATTACCCTTCCCTTGGCAAAAGCAGGGCTGATCTCGGGAATTGTATTAACCTTTGCTAGATCCATCGGGGAGTTCGGAGCGACCTTAATGGTTGCAGGAAATATCCCGGGAAAAACGCAAACCATCCCTACAGCGATCTACTTTGCGAATCAAAGAGGAGATAATGCTACCGCAAATATTCTGGTAGGGATCATGGTCGCCTTCAGCTTTGTTTTGATCTTTACTCTTAACCGCTGGACAAAAAAACGCGAGGACCGTTTATGATATCTTTTAAAATAAAAAAACAATTAGATCATTTTCTCCTGGAAGCAGAGTATGCTTTCGGTTCCGGAGTCCTCGTCTTAGACGGAAAGTCCGGAGCGGGAAAGACCACCATACTCAACTGCATCTCAGGACTTGTAGACCCGGATGAAGGAGAAGTTCGGATTCACGACCATAAAGTATTCGACTCCAAAGACTATACAAATGTCCCAACAAGAGACCGAAATATCGGCTATGTGTTTCAAGGATATGCTTTGTTTCCTCATCTTAATATCTATGAAAATATCATCTACGGACTAAAAGCAAGAAAGAAAAATATAGATAAAGAAAAGGTCCATGAAACCATGAGACTCTTAGGAATAGAACATTTATCGGATAAAAGAACAAAGGCGATATCCGGCGGCGAAAAACAAAGAGCCGCCTTGGCGAGAGTCCTCGTAACAGAACCGGATATTTTATTATTAGACGAACCCTTTTCCGCCTTGGATATCGAAACAAAAGAATCCATCTATCCTATCTTCGACCGAATAAAAGAAAACTATAATCTCCCCATGATCCTAGTAAGCCACAACCCCCTAGAAAGAGACCGCTTCGCCGACCATTGGATCCATATAGAGGAAGGGAAGGTTAGGGGCTAGGCGGGATTGCTGATGGGCCCAGGCAGGATGCCTTCGGCACCTAGGC
>JAAZME010000308.1 GCA_012798975.1 Gallicola sp. | reverse complement strand
CCACAAAGAGAACAACCATTGTAGCGATAATTCTAGGGGTGATCAGATTAATATCTTCTAGGGCTAAGTTTGTCATATATCTTAATATCATCGGCAGAATAATTTCCGATGCTGTAGAAAGAGCCGCACAGAACAAATCCAAGAAAAATATAGATGAATATTCTTTAAAATAAGGAAATAGTCTGGCTAATAATTGTTCGTTATTGTAATTTCTGCTTTGAACTCCGTATTCCATTGAAACCTCCTTTATTCTTTTCAAGTGCTTAATCATAACAGTAATTCCAAGGAATTTCAAATATAAATTTCCTCTCGAAAAAACAGAGCAGACATATCTGCTCCGCCTCTTTTCATTTTTAGTTATAGCTTATATATCGATGATTATCTTGCTGCATTTTGGACAGTAAAAAGCTTTTGCCTTGTTGGAAAGACCTTTCGAGAGAATAAACCCTCCTGCTTTTTCTATCTGGACTTTATTCGCCATAGGTACAGACTTTCCTTTCGGCAGATAATAGACTTTGCGATTTGCTGCCGACTGAAGTGTTCCTTCTTCCATTCTTTCATTACAGTATCCGCATTTCATATTATACCTCCGTATATTTGCCCCAAATTTCCCGCAGCTTTTTAATAATATCCCGGTCTGCTTCTTTTGGATAAACATAATTTAATTTCTCTGCAACGACCAATCCCTCTTTTCTAAAAAGCATACAAAGCTGAAAAAGATTTGTCCATAGTTTATCCCGATCCGGCTGAGGATAAATTTCCAAATATTTTTCATAATGATCTTCTGTTAAATAGGTTTTAAAATGTTCATAGTGCTGGCCTACATTGACACCAAAATTATAATTGCATCCAATATAATACGCTGTCATCTCATCCAGATATTTTTTTGCATCCATATAAATATTTGTAGAATAGAGAACCTTGTCATGATACAGCCCTTTTCCAATATTCAAAGCTGTCACAAAAAAATTGCTGCAGCAGTTTGTAAATTCTTCCCGACTTGGCTTATGCTGACGGTATGTTGCTTCAGAACGTTCTTCTTTTCCTTCTAAAAGCTCTTCCTTGTCTAAAAGGATCTTTGCAAGGCTGTCTTTATTGAGATATTCTTGCGCTTCATTGTAGAGTATAAATGTAATATCCAGTTTAGTAATATCATCCAATACTAAAATAAATCGGAGGGAATTCTGATAAAATTTCTTTAAAAACTGCATTCCTTCTTTTTTCTCAAGAACCAAAAGAGATCCAAAATATTCTTCGATTTTACTTGAATTCCTAAACTCTTTTAAATCCTCTACTCCGTAAATAATTACATAATCGTATAGTTCATCTTTTTTAATATTGGGATTGGTACGATCTCCTGTTTCGATCATACATTTGACGCCTTCATTTTCGATGGCAAATTCCATTAATTTTAAACGTAATTGATGTTCATTTGTATTTAACATGATTCTACCTCTAATCTTTTTATAAACCCATCCACTATTCTAGCTGTAAATCCCCATATTAAGGGATCTGTATCCAAATATAAAGGAACGGAATGTACATATTCTCCAAAGGGATAATCCTTTCCCGATGGAATTCGTTCATAAGGAAAATCATCCTGAAGCTGTATTCTCATAGGAGTATTGTAGTTCTTGGGTGGATTTTCTAGAAAGTATTTTACAGGAACTGTGAAAATACTTTCTACCTCATCATTTTGCCGAAATTTATTCTGATCAAAATCTTCCGTTCTTCCCACAAAGGAACGAATCATCCTGTTGGATGCAACCAGATAATCCAGCTCTCCCAGAATTTCAATCTTTGACGGATCTATACCGATCTCTTCTTTTGTTTCTCGAAGAGCCGCTTCTTCGTAGCTTTCTCCCGCTTCTACTCTTCCCCCCGGCAGGGATACTTCTCCAGGCTGTCTAATATTTAAGGATCTTTTTTCAAAGAGAATCTCTTCCCTGCCTTCTTCTCCTACTAAAAGAATCAGCACAGCAAAAATCCCGGCATTGCCTAAAGGAACGGGTTTTCTATTTTTTAATTTAATCATATCTTCACCTAGTTCTATTTTAACATAGCCGATGTGTTGGAACAAACATTCGGATCGTGGGCTATTTTATAATAGCCTCCTGTTTTCCAAGAATCGATGATTTTCTTTGAAAAGTACAATTCTTTTTGTTTCTTTCCGATACTTAGATATGGAAAGTCCTCTTCCCAAGGATTCCACTTTAACTTTCTATCATAAACAAAATCGCCGATAATATTTTGAAAATTCCGGCTGACGATGTCTCCATTTTTCTTATCCCAAGGCAAACGAAACTTCCCTCCCAAGATCCAGTCATAGGAGGAAAAGAGATAGTTAAGCTCCGAAGAATGATAAGCACCCATCAGCCCTAACAAAGGCAAGGTCCAGACATAATCGAAGCGATAGTACCACAAGGGATTTTTCTCAGAATATTTCTCTCCATACCAGATCCCGGGAATTCGGATCACTAAATCAGAATAATAATGATCTTTCCATCTTAAGCCGTACTTTTTCCAATAAAGTTTATTTCGTTCTTTACGGCTTCCTTCTTCCAATTTTTTTAAATAGCTTAAGGTATCCTTTAGATTCCACTGATCTAATATATAAGGATATTTTATCGAGTCAATTTCCCCCTTTGTGCTGCCCATCAAGAGAGGAATTCTTTTTACGATATTATCGATGGCTTGGATAGGAGGTTCTTTTATATAATAATTATCTATTGCCAGCTGATAGGTATTGATTCCATATCCCGTCTTTTTCGAAAAAGGCATCTGGCTGTCTGCAATCTGCCTTTGTGTTAAATTCCTGAGCTCTTCTTTTGTCGTAATATTCATATATTCAAGATACTTCCTGCCGACTTCTTCAGAGGCTTCACAAGTATGTATCCCTGTGGGGACTCCGCTTAAAATAACAGCTTTATAAATATATTTATTGATTTCTTCAACCGTTAAAAGGGCAGAGACGATGGTTCCTCCTGCAGACTGCCCCGCTATAACAATCTTCTTCGGATCTCCGCCAAAAGCTTCTATATTATGATAAACCCAGCGTAAAGCTTCTGCCGCATCATAAAACCCTGGATTTCTTTTAAATTCTTCTCCTAAAAAAGAAAAATCCACGAATCCGAAGACACCTAGACGATAATTTATACTTACCATTACAAACTCTTCACGATCCACAAGAATCTCTCCGTCTAAATTCGGGTCTTGGCTGGATCCGGCTACAAAGGAACCTCCGTGTATAAAGAGAAAGACCGGCTTTTTCTTCCAGCCTTTTTTCGTCCATATGGTTAAGTTCAGGCAGTCTTCTCCTTTAGGATAGCCTCTTGTTTCCTGAGGGCAAATATTGCCCATTTCTTTCACTTCTTTTTCTCCTTGATACTCTTTCGGCAAAGGATAGTTCCATCTGTTTTTCCCTGCAGTAGACTCGGCATAAGGAATACTTCGAAAACAAGAAACTTCTTTTAATTCTGTTGTAAAAATTCCGTTTTGTGCTTTTACTGTCCAGTCCATATTACACCTCTATACTATTCTACCCATATTTCTCTCTAGATGTTATACTTAAAATATACGAATTGTTTACAAGATTAAGAAAGGAGAAATTATGAAAAGCCAAATAACGATTTCAAGTTTAGATTCCAATCCGGATTTATTAATGGGAACAATCGCAGCAGCTATGGAAGAGTCCCCTTTTTTCTATTCCGAAAAAGACACCCTGCCTTCTGAAGTGAACAAACTTATAGCGAAAAACGATATCGGCAAAGCTCTTCTTATAAGTACAGAAGATCATCTTTCTTCCGCTATCGAAAAACAGCTTAAAGGTAAAGGCATCGAGGTTGAATGGGTCAAAGGAAAGGACTGTTACGAACTGTCTGTTCTATTGGCAAAAAGATATTTCCCGGAGGCGTCGAAATTTATCATAATTAACCCTTCCTATGTGGAAGATTCCGTTAATGCTCCTATGCTTTCTTTAAACAAAAAAGCACCGATCCTTTTTACTAAAAAAGATTCAGTGCCTCCTGCTGTTGAAGAATATTTAAAAGAACGGTGTATTATAAATTTCCATTTTTTCGGAGATGAAAATGTATTATCCGAGGAACTCGCCGATAAACTTCACAAAATTTCAGAAACTCGTTAAGAAGTCCTATTTTGACAGGGCTTCTTTTATTTTTTCTAAATCCTCAAAATTCTTATAGTCGATGCTTTTATTATAACTGTCGATAATATCCTGATCCATTTCGCTTCTTTTCTCAATGGGCTTTTTCTTTAATGCAAAACAGAACCCCTTCATCATAAGACGATGAATAGTCGACATTCTATCATAGTCCATGGCTCCATTTAAATGAAAGATCTTGTCTTCACCGATAACTCTATTTCCAAGCTGGCTTTTCAGCTGCTTCATTCTGATTCTTACCGTTTCGGCATCCTCCGGATTGCCCATCCCAACTGTAATAATATAGACTTCCTTTTCCCCAGCTTTCTTTAAAAATTGAGATAGATCTTTGATCTTCCCTGCATAAAGTCCGCCGATATAGATAAAACGATCATAATCAGAATACCGAT
>JAAZME010000239.1 GCA_012798975.1 Gallicola sp. | reverse complement strand
GTATTATAATCTTCAACTACAGTCTTATGGATTGGAAAAGCCTCTGTATCGATCACGCCGATTTTTTTGCCTTTCAACGTATATTCTTCTTTTAGCTGCAGATCTAAAGACTCTTTTTGGCTGCTGGTCATATCTTTAGAATCATGACCGCCTATAATATTTAATGTTGTGACAATATCCTCAACACTTTTTCCTACAACCCCTACTTGATCTAAAGTATTTGCCATAGAAGCTACACCGTATCTGGATACGGAACCGTAACTTGGCAGAAAACCAGTCACATTGCAAAATGCAGAGGGCTGTCTGATAGATCCCCCTGTATCGCTTCCGAGAGAGATGTTCACAAGACCTGTAGATACACTTGCTGCTGAGCCCGATGATGATCCTCCTGGAATTAATTTAGGATCTAACGGGTTTTTTGTCGGTCCGAAATAAGAAGTTTCAGAAGCTCCGCCCATAGCAAATTCATCCATATTTGTTTTTCCGATAATAACCGCATCTTCGCTTTTTAATCGTTCAATAACAGTAGCATTATAAACAGGCATATAATCTTCTAATGCTTTTGAAGCGCAAGTAGTACGCAGCCCTTCGGTTAAGATATTATCTTTAATTGTAATAGGAATTCCAAATAATCTGCCGGGTGTTTCATTCTTTTCCAATTTTTCCTTCAAAACATTTATTTGTTCCAATACAAAATCTTTATCAAATGTAATAAAAATATTAAGATCTTTTGTTTCCTCTA
This sequence comes from Gallicola sp., assembly GCA_012798975.1. Classification (GTDB taxonomy): domain Bacteria; phylum Bacillota; class Clostridia; order Tissierellales; family Peptoniphilaceae; genus JBQKLI01. The sequence continues at coordinate 1,580 of JAAZME010000239.1, read as the reverse complement.
TTTTTTTGAAAAGTTCTGAATAATACTCATCAATATCAATTTCTTTATGAATCAGCTTTTCTCTTAATAAACTTGTTTCCATTCTCCACCTCTAGTCAATAACTTTTTTTAGTCTGAAATATCCATATTCTCGATCTTTTGCATTTTCTAGCGCCTTTTCCCGATCTAAACTTTCTTCTGGTATATCCTCACGGAATACTGCCTTCTCTTCTTGGATCATTTCCAAAGGCTTAACATTCGTTGTATCTACTTCCATTATTAATTCTGCAAAATCTAATACTTTTGTATACTTTTCAGCTAAAATATCAACACGGTCTTCTTCTAAATTTAAATGAGCTAAATCATAAATTCGAATTACTTCTTCTTTATTTATCATGTCACAAACTCCTTTTAACAGTATAAAATATATTATAACACAGTACACCATCCTATATAATTATGATTGAAACATAATTGATCTTCTTAAATATTAATTTTTTTTCATAGAAGTCTCCCTCCCATTATTCAGGGAATTCGTTCGGTATGTTTTTATATTAACGGTATATTTTTGTATTTTATTCCTGGATTATTTTTTATTTTTCTTACAATTGTGATATACTTAGCTCTTGAATTGGAGGATGAATAAATATGAATTTTACACGCAACACCGGTAAAAAATTATTGACCGCCTTAATCTTGACTCAAGGCCTCTTTTTACCTATCTCAAGTGCAGCAGCGTCTGAATATAATCAGCCGATTCAGCAAGAATCTGTTTCTACTCAACAAAGAGAATATTTGAACAATGCTGTTTATTTTAATCAAGCGGAGGAGCCTTATCGCAGTTATCCATATGGCGAAGGCGAATTCGGCACAATAATCAACACAGGATGCGGCCCTACCGTTATGGCAATGGCAGCTTCTACTTTGCTGGATAAGAACATCAGTCCTATTGAAATGGCGGACTTATCTGCAAAAACAGGCAATATTATGCCAGGAAACAATGGTACCTTATGGCAGTTCTTCTTTGATGCCGCAGATCAATATGGTTTAAAAGCTACAGCTACCAACTCTAGAGATGAAGTAGTGAAAGCATTGAAAGAAGGAAAATTAGTAGTGAATAGTGTGAATAGTAGCATGGGAGGCTATTGGACACAGTATGGACATTTTATCCTTCTTACAGATGAAGTCGATGGACAAATCGCTGTCAACGATCCTGCGTATCGTTCAAAAAGCAATCTTTATTCAGAAGAAATGGTGTTTGGACCAAGCAAACAAATGTGGATTATTGAAAAATAAATTATTGACTTAAAAAGAAGTGTTAGATTTCCTAACACTTCTTTTTATGCTTTAGAATACATTTCGATAAATTCTTCTTCTGATATTACTGGTACGCCCAACTCCTGAGCTTTCGCAAGTTTGCTTCCTGCATTTTCTCCTGCTATAACAAAATCTGTGTTTTTTGATACAGAAGAGCTGGTCTTTCCCCCGGCATTTGTAATTATATCTTCAAGTTCTTTTCGCGTATAAGACTTTAAAGATCCAGTTAGTACAAATTTCTTATCTGCTATAGACTCTTTTATTTCCTGTTTGGCTGTTTTTTC
>JAAZME010000274.1 GCA_012798975.1 Gallicola sp. | reverse complement strand
TATTTTCTAGAACCGTTTAATACACAGTGCTCTAAGATGTGAGGCGTCCCCTTGGAATTTTCAGGGGGAGTTCGAAAACCAATCCCGAATACTTTGTTTTCGTCATCATTTTCTAAATAGAGAAGTTTAGCACCTGAATAGTCGTGTTTCAGAAGATAGGCCTTTGATTTTATGTCATCTAAATATTCTTCGGATTCGATAGTGAATCCTGTATTTTTATATTTCAAATTATCACTCCTAACATAGTATATTATTATACCCCTTTTCTGAGAAAAATGGCATATATGGTATAATACTAGGGTGAGGTGACGAGATGAAGTTTATATCATGGAATGTGAACGGCATGAGAGCCGTGATGAAAAAAGGCTTTATGAACTATTTTAACGAATTAGATGCGGATGTATTCAGTGTTCAAGAAATAAAGATGAAACCAGAGCAGCTGGAATTCGAAATGGACGGCTATCATATTTATTTGAATTCTGCAGAGCGCCCCGGCTATTCTGGAACTGCAACCTTTACAAAAGAGAAACCGATCGCAGTTACATACGGAATAGGGATAGAAGACCATGATAAAGAAGGCAGGATTCTTACATTGGAATTCCCGAAGTTTTATCATGTAAACTGCTATACTCCCAACTCTAAAAGAGGTCTTGAAAGATTGGAATACCGACAGGTGTGGGAAGACGAGATCAAGGCGTATTTAGACGAGCTTAGGAAGAAAAAGCCTGTTGTCTACTGCGGTGATTTAAATGTGGCTCATAAAGAAATCGACCTTAAAAATCCTTCTACGAATCGAAAGAATGCCGGTTTTACTGATGAAGAAAGAGAAAAAATGACTCAGCTTTTAGAGGGCGGCTACATTGATACCTTCCGATATTTTTATCCTGAAAAGGAAGAAGAATATACATGGTGGAGTTATTTGACAAAGGCTAGAGAACGAAATGCAGGCTGGAGAATCGATTATTTTATTACATCAGAAGATTTGAAAGATGCTCTTGTGGATGCATCCATTCATCAAGAGATTATGGGCAGCGATCACTGTCCTGTAGAACTTGTTTTAGACTTAGAACAGTTCTAACAATATATAGATAGAGAATTTAGGAGGAAAGAATCATGATTTACAGCAATAGAATATGGATTTCCGGTGCTGACGGAAGATTAGGATCTAAACTTGTTGAAATGCTGAACCCCGTAGATGTTGAAATTTTAGCAACAGATAAAGATACAGTAGACGTGTCTGTTTCTTCTGAAGTTATTAATTTTGCGGACAGAAACCGTCCAGATTATATCATCAACTGTTCTGCCATTACAGATGCAGGAAGATGCGAAGAAGATAATGACGAAGCGTTTCGCACTAACGGTCTAGGGGCGAGGAATATGGCAGTGGCTGCCAATCGGATTAATGCAAAGCTGATTCATTTATCATCGGATGATGTGTTTGACGGAATGGCAGAATTTCCTTATAAGGAATACGACGAAACGAAACCAAAATCTTGTTATGGAAAATCAAAGCTTTTTGGAGAGAAACAAGTTATGAGTTTCTGTTCCAGATACTTTATTATACGAAGTTCATGGATTTACGGAGCGAAGTATAGAAGAGTAGAGGAAATTATCGAAAAGGCGAAAAATGGCGAAGACATCCTAGTTCCTACAAATCAATTTGCAGCACCAACCAGCGCAAAGGAATTAGCAAAATTTATTATCTATATAATGGAAACAACGGAGTACGGTATTTACCATGCAGTATGCCAAGGGTCTTGTTCGAGAAAAGAATTTGCTGAGAAAATTTTAGAGTTTAAAGGCTTAGAGGCGAATGTAATCGAGACAGAAGACATTGTGGATGCGAGCTTTAGACCGGATTATTCTGTATTAGATGATTTTATTTTGAGAATCACTGGAAATTACGAGATGCCTCAGTGGGAGGAAGCGTTAGAAGAGTATATAAATACAATAAAGTAGAGAGGTGAATTATGGAGAAAAAAGAAAGAAAAAAATTAAGTTTAACGACGCGGATCTTTATCGCCTTAATTGTAGGAGCAGTTGTTGGAATCATTATACGTTATCTTGTTCCTGCAGGGTATATCCGCGATGATATTGTTATAAACGGTGTTTTCGCTGTATTCGGTCAAGGG
>JAAZME010000275.1 GCA_012798975.1 Gallicola sp. | reverse complement strand
TAAGGCTGTAATGAAGCCTACAGAGGGTACAATACTAACTGTTATCCGTGCGATGGGCGAATTCGCAGAAGAAAATTATGAACATTATGAAGATATTTTTGTTTTCTTCGACGACATCTTAGAAGCAGGACAGATTGCCTTGGATGATACTCCCAATCAGCTTCCAGTGCTAATGGAAGCCGGTGTAATCGATGCGGGCGGCCAAGGACTTTGTTATATTGTAGAGGGTATGATCCACTATGAAACAGCACCTGCATTAATCAAAGAAACAAGAAAAGAGCGAGTAGTTCAAGAAACACATCAGCCAGATCAGGATATTGAATTTGGATATTGTACAGAATTTATGATTCATTCGAATGAAGATTATGAAGCCTATCGTGATTTTATTTCATCTTATGGCGATTCTTTGATTGTAGTGGGAGCCGACGGTTTGATTAAAACCCACATTCATACAAATAATCCTGGAGAAGTTATCGAAAAGGCGCTGCAGTTGGGAAGTCTAAGCGATATTAAAATCGACAATATGAGAATACAGCATCAGCATGTCTTAGCTACTGACGAGGAGCTTAAAAAGAATACAGAATCAAAACCTAGAGAAAAATATGGTTTTATTGCTATTTCCAGCGGAAAGGGCCTGGATAAGATATTTACAGAACTTTCAGTAAATAAGATTATATCCGGGGGTCAGACCATGAATCCTTCTACCGAAGATATACTAAAAGCTATCGATGAAGTACATGCGGACAATGTTTTTGTGTTTCCGAATAATAAAAATATTATTCTAACAGCAAAACAAGCGAAAGATCTTTCCGATAAAAACATTATTGTCATCGAAACGACTTCTATCCCAGAAGCTTACTCTGCTATTTTGGCCTTTGATGAAGACAATGAGCCGGAGAAAAACGAAGCAGATATGAATGATGCCATCGTAGAAATCAAAACAGCACAGATAACTTACTCTGTGCGGGAGACAACGGTTGAAGGTATAAAAGTAAAAAAAGGCGACTATTTATGTATTCTAGATAACAAAATCATAAACAGCGGCTCAGATATAGAGAATATGTTCAAAGAACTTTGCAAGAAAGCGATTGACGATGATGTTTCTATTGTAACAATTTATTGTGGAGAAGATTCTGATTCCTTAACTTCGGCGAATCTTAGAGCATTTGTCGAAGAAGAGTATGAGGATCTCGATATCGATGTAGTAGAAGGCGGCCAGCCTGTATATTCCTACTTGATTTCCTTTGAATAGGAAAGAAGAGGTTTGAATAGTTAAATAGATTTTAGAAAGCCTTACAGTTTGTAAGGCTTTTTGTTAGGAGTTTTAATGAAAGTTGAAAATTTAAAAGGAATTGGACCTAAAAAAAAGCAGTTCCTTGAGAAACTATCTCTTTCCGATACGAGAGATCTGCTGGATTATTATCCTAAAGGTTATGAGGATCGCTCGACATTATATCATGTTAATCAAACAGAAGATAAAAAATCATATTTATTAAGATTAAAAATAATCGATGGCGGAAACCTCAGATTTTCCGGTCGAAAATCTGTTTTAACCTTTAAAGCTGCAGATGATACAGGTTCCTGCCAGATAGTCTGGTTTAATCAGCCATACTTGAAATCAAAGATAAAAATAGGAGAGGTTTATTATTTTTATGGAAAAATCAGCAGAAAAAACAATCGTATAGATCTCCAGACGCCTATAGTAAACAAAACTTTAAAAAAGGAACTAGGAAATTTTACAGCTGTCTATCCTTTGACAAAAGGATTGACGCAGAAAGATTTTCGAAACATAATTTGCCAGGCATTGGAAATTGAAAAAATCGAGAATATAATTCCGGAGGAAATCCGCCTCAAAGAAAATCTTTTAGATCGAAAGCATGCCTATAGAGAAATCCACGCACCAAGTTCTCTTCATTTCCAAAAAGCTGCGAAAAGAACTTTAATTTTTGAAGAGCTTTTGATCGTTCAGCTAGCTATGAAAATGCTTAAAAATAAAAAGAGACGCAGAGGATACGCCTTTGTATATGATAAAAAAATAGAAGAGTTGATTGGAAGTCTTGACTTTCCCTTGACACATGCCCAAGAACGCGTCCTTCAGGAAATTTTTCAAGATATGAAAAAGCCGATTTCTATGAACCGCCTTGTGCAAGGCGATGT
>JAAZME010000366.1 GCA_012798975.1 Gallicola sp. | reverse complement strand
TCTTCTATATACTTATGCTCTAGAGAATCCAGCCATAGAATCTGCTGATAGCCGAGTTTTCCAGCCTTTTCTTGAGCTGCAAGACTGGAAGCGTAGTTTCCTCCGCATTTCGCCTCTCCTGTACCGCCTCGTACTGTACGGGCATACTGATCTTCTACATACATATGCGTAGGCTGAAGTCCTGTAGCATAATAAGCGCCTACTGGGCTTAATATAATCATAAATTTATAGCTGTTGCTGACACGTACTCCTACATAAGGATCTGTTGCAAATACAAAAGGTCTGATATAAAGGGATGTTCCCTCTGCATCCGGAACCCAATCCTTATCCACTTCAACTAAAGCTCTTAATGCTTCTATAAAAACTTCTTCGTCAATTGCAGGAATACACATTCTTTCATTCGAACGATTTAACCGTCTCGCATTTTCATAGGGACGGAAAAACTGAATACTTCCATCTGCCAAGCGATAAGCTTTTAAGCCTTCAAAGGTTTCTTGGGCATAGTGAAATACCATCGCCGCTGGAGACAATTCTATCGGTCCATAAGGCAGAATCTGTGCATTATGCCATCCTTCCTCCGGATTATAATCCATCACAAACATATGATCCGTAAATTCAGTACCAAAGGATAGTTTTGTTGGATCCACTTGTTCTTTTGGAGCTTCTGTTTTTGTAATTTTAATTTCCATTTTTCACACACCTTCATTATATAATATCTTTTTTCATATTATATCACAGAATAATAATCATGTACTGACGTTCCAAACTGCTAGAATTTTATACAGTCCCAATGCCATGGCTAAGAAATCTATAGACTGCATAACATTTCCATAACCATTCCTTTTATTTTTTAGTTAAATAAGGCTACCCAGTAGTATTCTCCGTTCTTTTCGTAAACACCTATGCCAACCTTTGTCATGCCGGAATTCAGCATATTTGCACGACTTGCAGGATCTCCAAACCATCTTGTCACCGCTTCATAAGGGTTTGGATAGTAGCTCATGGTAATATTTTCTTTTGATACGTTTTCTTCAGTAATTAGCGTTCCATCCGGTCTTTCGTGAGCAAACTTAGCAGCGATTTCTTCTGCACGCATATTTGCCAAAGCTGTTAAATCATCATCTAATGATATAGGTGCGATATCTCTTTGGTATCTTTTCTGATTCAAATTGCGCAGAACTTGATCGGAAAGAGTATGAGTTGTTGGGTTTTGGGAATGAGGGATTTCGTTTGGATTTCTCATTTTATTCATAATTGTTTTAACACTCTCAGATACAGCTTTTTCTCCCCCTATAATATATCCGCCAGCTGCAGAACTTAGAAAGTCGTTATAAGACTCATCAATACTGTTTCCCGCTAAAAGAATAGGCGAATCTTTTCCTACTAAATAAGAGGCGCTTAATGCGTCTGCAAACTCGGTTCCTGTTGCAATGATTGGATTATTATAATCTCTATCGAATATAGTCGCTTTATTCGTATCATAGCGGTTTCTGCCGGAGAGCACTTCCCCTCTTGGATTTTTAATGACACCGCCTACTGTATACTGATAGTGGTAGATAGGATCAGGAATTTCGTCATTTCGGATTAATTTTAAACCGAGATTTCTCGTTTTCACAAGATTTACTGCACTTAAAGCGTCTGGAAAATTTTCTCCGGAAGCAAGAATTACATTTTTTATATTGTAATGGTCGTTTACTGCTTCGCTTGTCTCATAACGGTCCCTCCCTGAAATTCTAGTAGTTTGAATTCCTTTATCTTTCAACTCATCTTCCAAAGAAGTTTCAACTGCAGCTGACCCCCCTATAATAAAGGCTTTTGTTACTGAAGAGGTTAACAGCTCTCTAG
>JAAZME010000113.1 GCA_012798975.1 Gallicola sp. | reverse complement strand
TCTAAAAAGTTCAGGATAGAAGAATGAAGATTTCTGTTCACAGCATAGGATCTCCAGACTTGATAATCCGGTTCTACATCAACCCGCTTTAAACGGTCTAAGGTTACGATATCCATTTCATGAACGTTTTTATTATATTCAGGAGGATTTCCGGCGGTTACTACGATCCACCCTTCTGGAACTCTATGCTTGCCGAATATTTTATACTGAAGAAACTGGAGCATCGCTGGAGACAAGGTTTCGGATACGCAGTTGATTTCGTCTAGAAAGAGAATTCCTTCTTTGTTTCCTGTTTTTTCTATGGTGTCATAGACAGAAGCGATAATTTCACTCATGGTATATTCAGATATTCTGTATTCTTTCCCATCGTAGATCTTTTCTGTGATGAAAGGAAGACCTAACGCGGACTGTCTTGTGTGATGGGTTATAGAATAAGAAACGAGGCTTACCTTCATGCTTCTGGCGATCTGTTCCATAATGGCAGTTTTTCCGATTCCCGGAGGTCCAATCAAAAACACAGGACGCTGCTTTTGTACAGGGATAAGATAGTTGCCGAATTCGTCTTTTGAAAAATAAGCAATCATCGCGTTTTTAATTTGTTTTTTAGCTTCTTTTATGTTCATAACTCTCTCCTAAATCATAACGTTTTAAAACTAAGGTCATCGCCCAGATGGGAGGTTCAAACCCGATGGGATATTCGTCTAAAAAGATAAATGCGGAGTTATAATCCGGTCTTTTCTCTGGATATTTCCCATGTCCGTCTGTAAAATAGAGCATTCCTTTTAGATTAAAAAATACTCCTTCTTGTATCTTTTCGTCGATATAATCAAAAACAGGCCTAAAATCCGTTCCTCCAAAACCTATAAGGGTAAAATCTTCTAGATACGTTTCAAAATCTTTCGGAGACTTTATAATATCAACTTTTCGAATGTGGGAGTCGCATTGTACAATATGAATATTGACTTTAGAATAAAAGTTTTCATATTGGCTTAAAATATTATATGTTTTTTCTATAAAGGCCTGAACCAGTTCTCCTTTTACAGAACCTGAAGTGTCGATGGCTATCACAAACTCTCTGATCTTAGAAACTTCTTTATACTCAAGGGGATTGATCAAGGGAACATTCCCATAGAGATCCAGTCCGTAAGAATAATAGATATAGTCGAACTCTTCTTCATTTATTTTGATATCTTCTCCAGACACTGCAAACTTCTCTAGAAAACTTCTGTAATCGTAGTTTTCTTGATTCACCTGCTCCAGGTTTTGCATGAGCATAGTTATAGAAGGGTCGTCAGACTCTTTTAAGGATTGCATTTTAACTTTCGTCTGTTCGCTGATCCTCTCCCAGTTTTCCAAAAGTTCTTCTATATCCTCTGTCTTATACTCTTCATAGCTTTCGTATTTATCTTCGTCAGGGAGTTCTTCGTATTCTTCCGGATACCAAAAGGTATGAAGGTCTCGTTTAAAGATCTTTTCGATAATTTCGACTTCTTCCTCTTTTAATTCTTCTAGATGATAATAGAGTTTTTCTGCAGTCAAAACCCCCAGCTTTTCTTTAAATTCCTGAATAAAAGGTTCCTGTTTAAAGCTTCGGAGTCCTCTATAGCTTTCTCTCTTCGTCAACTCATAAAGGATAGCCTCTACTGTAATATCGCAGGCGGTGTTCCACCTTAAGGGATCTGCTTCTTTTCTTGGAAAAGGATGATAGTAGATACAGTGGAGGATAATGTGGAGATAATCTCTGTAAAGCTCTTCCAGCTGGCGATCGTATTTTTTTAAAATATTCTCTGCATTATAATAGATACCCTTGCCATCTGTCATCAGCTCCTGAACATCTAGAGGAATCGGAGTCAGGCTGAAAAGCGCTTTATCGAAATAACGGTATTTTAATAAAAGTCCGTTTCTCATCTGTTTCCAGACTTCCCGGCTTATCCTTTCAATTTTTCT
>JAAZME010000284.1 GCA_012798975.1 Gallicola sp. | reverse complement strand
TAACCATGACTCTGCCTTTTCTTTTAATAACTTTGCACTTTTCGCACATTTTTTTTACAGATGGTCTTACTTTCATCCTTAACCTCCTACTTGTTTCTCCAAGTAATTCTGCCCTTAGTTAAATCGTAGGGTGATAATTCGACGACAACTTTATCTCCTGGTAGGATACGAATATAATGCATTCTTAATTTCCCAGATATATGGGCAGTTATTTCGTGACCATTTTCTAATTCAACTTTGAAAATTGTATTAGGCAGCGCTTCTGTCACTTTGCCTTCTACTTCAATGATATCTTTTTTGGCCATTTGTTAATGAACCTCCTCATTTTTTTCAAACATCTGAATGATCTTTCGAATACGGCAATCATTCACCATTTCTTTTTCATCTATTATTGTCTTGTAATCTTGAAGATGTTTTTCTTTCTTTTTCTTTGGTTTATCCAGCAGTCTTCTTTTACCATCAACAACTAACACATGAGAATCATCAAAACGGTCAACGACTACCAAAATCTGCCCTTTATCTCTTCCCGCCAAGGAACGAACAATTTGACCTTTTCTCAATGATGTCATATTAACAATCATCTATCAAGTTCTTTTTCGATTTCCTCGAATACCTGCGCAATGGAAAGAGTGCCGTCTACTGAAAATAATAAGTCTTTTTTAGCATAAAAGTCAATCAAAGGCTGAGTTTGTTCTTCATAGACATTAATTCTATTCAAAACAGTTTCTTCCTTGTCGTCTTCTCTTTGGATAACATCTTTTCCACACTTGTCGCAAATACCTTCTTGTGAAGGAGGATTGTTCTCAACATGGTAAGTTGCACCGCAGCTTAAGCAGACTCTTCTTCCTGCAAGTCGTTTAACGAGATCATTTTTGTCAACATCGATATTAATCACGCGATCAAGTCTAAGGTCTCTTTTCTCAAGTCCTTCTTCTAGTGCTTCCGCTTGCTTGATAGTTCGTGGAAAACCGTCTAAAAGAAATCCATCTTTGCAATCTTCTTGATCTAATCGATCCCATACAAGATCTATTGTAAGTTCATCAGGTACTAATGCTCCCTGATTTAAATATTCTTTTACTTTTTTTCCAAGAGGTGTTTCATTTTTAATATTTGCTCTAAAAATGTCACCTGTTGATATATGTTCAATATTATACTTTTCAACCAGATTCGCAGCTTGAGTTCCTTTGCCTGCTCCTGGAGGGCCTAATAAGATTAATCTCATAAATTTACTCCTCTTATTTTAAGAAACCTTTATAATGTCTCATCGTTAACATTGAATCCATTTGTTTCAACGTGTCAAGAATTACTCCCACAACGATGATTATCGCCGTTCCTCCGAAGACAATTTCGACTCCTAAAAGCTTCGCTAAAAGCATTGGACCCGAAGATACTAATGCTAAACTAAGCGCTCCGATAAAAGTAATTCTATTGGAAATTCTTTGTAAATATTCTCCAGTTGATTTCCCAGGTCTTATTCCTGGAATAAATCCACCGTATTGCTGAAGATTTTTAGCATATTCTACTGGATTGAATTGAATCGCAGTATAGAAATATGCAAACAGTATAATAAGCAGCAAGTTGATGATCGCATAGATAATCAATCCTGATGTTGTTTCTACTGTGAAAATATTTTGTACCCAATTAGGCATATCTGTACCGAATAATAGTGCAATGGTATTTGGCAGCTGCAATATGGATGAGGCAAATATTACCGGCATAACTCCTGCCATATTGACTTTTACAGGAATATGCGTTGATTGACCGCCATACATCTTTCTGCCAACGACTCTTTTTGCATACTGTACAGGGATCTTTCTTTCACCCTCATTGACCATAACTACTACCCACAATACAAATATTACAATAATTAATAATATTAGTATCTGCCACCACTGAATCAAGCCTGTTTGGAATTGTCTCCATATAATGCCGATTTGACCTGGAAGCCCTGAAATAATACCTAGGAAGATGATAATGGATATTCCATTACCTACGCCTTTAGCAGTAATCATTTCGCCTAACCAGATTAAGAACATTGAACCTGCTACCATCGATAGCAAGATAACAAATCCAGAAAACATACTTTGCTGCACAATCGCTTGCGAGAAAAGTCCATTTACAATTGCATATCCTTCTATAAAGCCTAAGATTACAGCTCCTATTTTTGTATACTTTCCAATCTTTTTCTTGCCCATTTCACCGTCTCTGGCAATTTCTTGCAGACGCGGTATAGCGACAGTTAAAAGCTGGATAATAATAGAAGCAGTAATGGAT
>JAAZME010000337.1 GCA_012798975.1 Gallicola sp. | reverse complement strand
GCTCATTATGTAGATAAAGGAACTGCTTTAGATAAAGAAGCTTATCGAAGAGGGAATTCTGTTTATCTTTTAGATCGTGTCATTCCTATGCTTCCCTTTGAACTTTCAAACGGGATCTGCAGTTTGAACCCGGATGTGGAACGTTTGGCATTAACTGTGAAAATGTTGATTAATACTAAGGGCAAAGTAATCGATTATAAATTTCAAGAAACACTTATACGCTCAAATCATCGACTGGTATATACAAATGTTTCCGATTATTTAGAAGGAAAATATTCTTATGAGGACAAGGAACTGGAAAGCAAACTCGATATTATGAAAGAGCTTTTTGAAATCCTTGCAGCGAAACGCAGCAAAAGGGGTTCTATCGATTTTGACTTTACCGAAGTAAAAATCTTAATGAATAAAGAGGGCAGTATCAAAGATATTGTCCCTGCGGAAAGAAGAATCGGAAACCGGTTAATAGAAGAATTTATGCTCGTAACGAATGAAACTGTAGCTGCACACTACGGCTTTTTAGAGCAGACTTTTATGTATCGTGTCCATGGAGACCCTGATGAAGAAAAGGTAGAAGCCTTCCGCAAGTTTATCACGAACTTTGGATATCGGATCAAGGGCAAAGACATTCATTCCAAAGATTTTCAGGCTCTGTTGCAGGAAGCGAAAGGAAAGCCGGAAGAGATCTTAATTCAGAATCTTCTTCTTCGAAGTATGCAGAAAGCGGAATACAGCGAAGAGCCGGATAAGCATTTTGGATTGTCTACGATGTTCTACAGCCACTTTACTTCACCGATCCGCCGTTATCCAGATTTGTTTATTCATAGAATCGTTAAAAATACGATTCATCATAGACCGGATACGAAAAATGAAAAGGCATTCTTGGAGTATACTGCAGAAACGGCTGATCATTGTTCTATTACAGAAAGAAGAGCAGATGAAGCAGAAAGAGAAGTCAATGATATGAAAATGGCTGAATTTATGGAAGATCATATCGGTGAAACTTTCGAAGGAATTATTTCTTCTGTGACGGGTTTTGGTATATTTGTTCAGCTTCCCAACACAATAGAAGGAATGGTTCAATATGCAGATCTTAAAGATGATTATTATCATTTCGACAGTGCAAAATATCAGGCTGTCGGAGAAAGAAGCCACAAAGTATATCGAATCGGTCAGCCTGTGAAAGTAAAAGTAACAGATGCAAGCAAAGAGCGAAGAGAAATAGATTTTATATTTGTAGAAAATGGTGATGAGGATGTCAAAGAATAATGGCAGAAAAATAATAGCCAACAATAAAAAAGCCCGTCATGAATATTTTTTAGAAGAAATAATTGAAGCGGGTATCGTGTTAAAAGGAACAGAAGTGAAATCTATACGTCAGGGGAAGGTTTCTGTCAAGGAAGCCTTCTGCCATATTGAAAATGGAGAATTATTCATCGATAATATGCATATCAGCCCTTATAAAGAGGGAAACCAGTTCAATGTGGATCCGATCCGCAGAAGAAAACTGCTGGTGCACAAAAAGCAGATTCATAAACTGATCGGCCAGACAAAGGAAAAAGGTTACACTATCGTTCCTGTTCAGATTTATTTATCTAAGGGAAAAGTGAAAGTTGAAATCGCCTTGGCTAAGGGGAAAAAGCTTTATGACAAACGGGAGTCTATTGCAAAAAGAGACAGCGAAAGAAGAATGCGCCAAGCAATGGATTATTAGTTTTTTTCCTTATTATAAGTAAAAAAGACCGTCCATTTTGATATGTACCCTCTTTACTGGACAACAGTAAGGAGGGTATTTTTATGCGATACAGCTATGAATTTAAAAAAGAATGGGTGGAATTGTATAGACAAGGTCAATGGCCTGATACACCTGAGGGAATTAAAGAAAAAAGTTTTTATGGAATAATTCGATTATGGTCTAGGTTAGAAGAATTACATGGGCAAGAAATTCTAAAACACGATAATAATATTAATTGGACTGCTGATGATAAACTAGAAATGGTAAATAAAGTAATTGCTGGAAATTCAATTAAATCTGTAGCCATTGAAAATGGAATTAATCCTGGACAACTTTATACATGGGTTAGCAAATATAAAATTTACGGATATAATGGACTTGTAAATAAAAAGAAAGGTCGTAAGTCCAATAATCTCATGAAAAAGAATATTGATCCTAAACCAAAAGAATTGAACGAATCTGAAAGAGAAGAACTCATAAGGCTTAGAACAGAAATCGACTACATAGAAGCTGAGAACGAAGTAATAAAAAAAGAAATCGCCTTGAGAGAAAAACATTACGCTGCGCAACTCAAGGCGAAAAAGCAGCGATCGTCAAAGAACTCAAAGAAAAAGGATATAAACTAAAATATCTTCTACTAGCTATGGATATACCCAAATCGACATACTACTTTGAAATCAAAAAAGTTGATAGGGTTAAGATTAGAAATAATCATCTCGTAGATAAAATAATTGAGATATTTAATCATCATAAAGGAAGGTATGGAGTAAGAAGAGTATATAGGCAGCTATTAAATCAAGGATATAAAATCAACCATAAAAGAGTTCAGAGAATAATGCATGAATTAAAACTATTTGGCAAAAGACCTAAAGAAAAATATCATTCATATAAAGGTAAAGTAGGAAAGATTGCTGATAATATAATAGACAGAGATTTTAAAGCGGATAAGCCGTTACAAAAATGGAGCACAGATGTATCAGAATTTAAATTTCCATGGGGTAAATGCTATATTTCTTCCATACTAGACATGTACTCAAATGAAATAATATCTTATGATCTATCACTAAGTCCTAATCTAGTACAAATATCAAATATGTTAAATAAGGCTATTAAGAAGTTTCCAAAATTAGAAAATTTGATATTACATTCAGACCAAGGTTGGCAATACCAACACAAACTTTATGTAAACACGCTAAAAGATTGCAAAATTAAACAATCAATGTCTAGAAAGGGTAATTGTTATGATAACTCTATTATGGAAACATTCTTCGCTAGATTAAAAAATGAGATGTATTATGGTTACGAAAAAATTTATAGATGTTTTGATGAGTTCGCAAAGGCAATAGATGATTATATATATTATTACAACAATGAAAGAATTCAAAGCAAAACAAAATGGATGCCTCCTACAAAATATAGGCTAGCATCCACTTGTAAATAATTAATTTAATATTGTGTCCAGTTTTATGGGTACACATCACATTTGCAGGTCTTTTATTTTATATTAATTTCGGGGTATAGTATCATTAGATGTAATAATGGGATGTAAAGGAGAGATTTTTTTATGTTAAAGGTT
>JAAZME010000347.1 GCA_012798975.1 Gallicola sp. | reverse complement strand
AGCTGTCCGCCTTCGTCATATCCTACATATCCTGGAGGTGATCCGATCAATTTAGACACAGAATGTTTTTCCATATATTCACTCATGTCAATTCGGATCATACTCTCCTCATCTCCGAAAAGCTCTTCTGCCAAGGATTTCGCAAGATATGTTTTACCTACTCCAGTCGGTCCGACGAAAATAAAGGATCCGATAGGCTTACCTTCTTCTTTTAAGCCGACACGGGCTCTTTGAATCGCATGGGTGATTTCTTCTACTGCCGGATCTTGTCCGATGACTTTTTCTTTCAGATGTTCTCCAAGGTGAAGATACTTTTCGCTTTCTTCTTCTGTAAGTTTCGTCACAGGAACATTCGACCAGTCGGATACGATTTCTGCAATTTCTTCTTCTCCAACAATCATATTTTTCGTCTTTTTCTCTTTATCCCATTCTTCTTGAATGCCGGATAATTCGTCTTTTATCTTCTTGATTTCATCACGAATGACTGCTGCTTTTTCGAAATCCTGAGTCGCTACTGCCTGCTCTTTTTCCTCTACCTTTTTCTCAAGTGCATCTTCCAGTTCTTTAATGTTTGGTGGTGAAATATAGAACTTCATTCTAACTCTTGAAGCTGCTTCATCGATCAAGTCGATCGCTTTGTCTGGAAGGAAACGGTCTGGAAGGTAGCGGTGGGAAAGTTCCGCTGCAGCTGTTATCGCTTCGTCCATAATCATTACTTTGTGATGGACTTCATATTTGTCCCGAATCCCTTTTATGATTTTAATGGTATCTTCTACTGTAGGTTCTTCCACCATAATCGGCTGAAGGCGTCGTTCCATAGCTGCATCTTTTTCGATATTCTTACGGTATTCATCAATAGTAGTAGCACCGATCATTTGAATTTCGCCTTTCGCAAGAACCGGCTTTAAAATATTCGATGCATCCATCGCCCCTTCTGCTCCGCCGGCACCTACTATAGTGTGGAATTCATCGATAAATAGAACAACATTTTCTTGTTCGATCAGTTCTGTAATTGTATTCTTTAATCTTTCTTCGAAATCTCCTCTGTACTTTGTACCAGCAAGCATTCCGGCAAGGTCTAAACTTACAAGTTCTTTATCCGCTATAATTTCCGGAACTTCCCCTTCTACAATTCTTTGGGCAAGTCCTTCTGCAATTGCTGTCTTTCCAACACCCGGTTCTCCGATAAGAACAGGGTTGTTCTTTCTTCTTCGTAGAAGGACTTGAATAATTCTTTCGATCTCGTCGTTTCTTCCGATAACAGGATCGATTTTTCCTTCTCTTGCAAGATCATTTAAATTTCTTGAATATTTTTCTATAGTAGAATCTTCTTGTTTCATAGTACCCTTCTTATTTCCTTTATTTGTTGGCGAGGACAGCTGGTCTGCAATTTTCTTTTTATTGACCCCTGTCGTTTTCAGCATATAGGCAGAGAAAGATTCGTCATCCCGAAGCAAAGCTAACAATACATGGACACTTCCCACATACTGATCTCCTCTTTTCGCCGCTTCCTCCCGGCTGATTTCTAAAAGCCTTTTTACTCTAGGAGTAAAACCTGTGGGAGGTGTTTCGCTTTTTCCATAGCCGATACTGCTGATAATAATGGCCTTAAGATTTTCATAATCCGCCCCTGCATTTAAAAGAGCCTGTGTTTCTGCATTATTCATTTTGAAAAAGGCAAGGAGAATATGCTCCGTTCCGATATAATCATGTTTCATCTTTAAACTTTCTCTAGCAGCCATTTTCAATAAATTATCTATAGTTCCGCTGTTATTATTCAAAAATTTCCTCCTTCTTGATAAAATCGCGGATCCAATCCGCTCTTATCACGTCTTCTTCTTTATAGCTTTTTAAATCGTATTTATAGTTGAGTACAGTATATTTCTGCACTTTTTTCATCATTTCATTCATCTTTTTAAAGCCAAGACCTTGGTACAGCCCTAAGTCTATTCCCATTCTTAAGTTGGATAGACATTCGAAAGCTTCCTCTTCCCCGATTTGTCTTGCATATTTTAAAACACCAAGGGAACGAAAGACTTTGTCTTTTATTTTTACTGGATGTTTTTCTAAAGTTCTCGCACGCACATTTCTTTCGTTCATTACGATTCGATGGGCAATATTTTCTATTTTTTCTACCAGCATCTGTTCGCTGATTCCCAAGGTCTGCTGGTTTGAGATTTGGTAGAGGTCTCCGGAAGCCTTGCTTCCTTCTCCGTAGAATCCTCTTACAGTAATACCCAATTTGTTTAAAGAATCCTGCAGTCCTTCCATATAATCAGCTTCCCTTAAAGCGGGAAGATGCACCATAATGGAAGCCCTCAAGCCTGTCCCTGCATTTGTCGGACAGGTTGTAAGGTATCCGTATTTATCATCGAAAGCAAAGTTGATCTTCTTCTCCAGCTGTTCTTCGATTTCCCTAGCCCGATTCAGATTTTCTCTTAAGGTAAAATCGTCGTTTAGTACCTGCAGGCGAAGATGATCTTCTTCGTTGATCAGAAGATTTACTTTCCGGTCTTTATGAAGAAAGTAAGCGGAGATCTCCTTGTTTTTATTGAGTTCTGGGCTAACAAGATGGTCTTCCATAAGCATCCGTCTTCCGACACTGTTAACTTCGCTCATGCGCTGAAAATCAAACTCCTTATCCGGATCTACCGACTCCATAGCATTTTGAAAAATTTCTATAATTTCCTTGGACTCTTCATCTTGAAGGAGATGGGGAAATCGGTGGTCTTTTATATTTCTCGCAAGTCGCACCCTTGTACTAATCACGATATCTTCGTAGTCTTTTATATTATCTTTCATCGATCTGATCACTCGCCTTAATTAATTCACTTTTTAGATCTTTCAACTCGTCTCTTAAAGAGGCAGCTTCTTCGTATTTCTCTTCGTAAACCATTTCTCTTAACTGATCTTCTT
>JAAZME010000290.1 GCA_012798975.1 Gallicola sp. | reverse complement strand
CTTTTCAGGCATAAAGGACAGGTATTTACTTTAGAAAGCATTCTGGAATCAGTTTTTGGATACGACAGCGAAAGTAATGAAGGGGCGATCCGTGTTCATATCAAGAATATTCGAGACAAGTTCGGCGAAATTCAGCTGGACCCGATAAAGACAGTGTGGGGAGTAGGATATAAATGGCGTTAAATAGAAGATCTGTAACATTTGTATTTCTAAAGTACCTGCTGATCTTTGTGTTCGCGGCATCCTTCATCTTCATCCTGTCTGTATCCTTTTTTATGTATGGTTTAAATAACGGTGGAATCCTTCCAGCAAATTTTGTAGAAAATTACGTCAGAAATAATCGAGATTCGTTAGAAAAAGGAGAGACAAATTATAAGGATATACCGTTTCCGGGGAAATATCTAGTTCTGGACAAAGACGGAAATCAAAAAGATACGAATATGGGTGAAGAAGGAATAAAGGACTATGAATTAGCGAAAGAGGGAAATGGAAATAGATACTTTTATATGAAAATTGAAAGAGCGGAAGATGTGATTTTCGTTCAATATGATCTAAAAGCGAAATATTCCGACCCGGTGCTCAATAGAGTGCTGCCGAGTCCAGAGCTGTTATATATTATGGTGCCGATTCTTATAAATGTGATTTTGGCTTTAGGGATCAGCTACCTTTTTAAGAAAAAGATGAAGGGAGAAATCGACTCGATTCTTCAAATGACGGAGAAAATCAAAGCCCAGGATCTTGACTTTACAGCTCAAGCTTCTTCTATTGTGGAGTTTAATGCAGCGATCGATTCTTTAGACAGTATGAAAGAAGCTTTAAAGAAATCTTTGGAAGAGCAGTGGGCTATGGAAAAGGAAAGACTGCAGCAGGTTGCCTCTATCACCCATGACATCAATACACCTCTTGCGATTATTAAAGGAAGCATGGAACTAATGATGGAGGAAGAGGATGCGAATCCTTATCATAAAACAGTCATTAATAATATTCATAGAATAGAGGAGTATCTAGCGATGCTGAAAAGCCACACTGCAAATGATCCGCTAGTCTTTGAGGACTATAGCTGGATCGATACGGTGGAGTTCGTGAATCGTATAGAAGAAGAAGGGGATATTCTCTGCAGAAAAAATCAGCGGAGTTTCAAAGTTTATAGAGATAAACTTCCGGAAAGGTTTAAAGGAGATTTTGAAGAGTTAAAACGAGGAGTTTTTAATCTTTTAAATAATAGTATCCGTTTTACAGAGAATAAGGGAAAGATAGAACTCTTCTTTTATGCCGAAGAGAAGAGTTTCTTTATAGAAGTGCGTGACAACGGAAAGGGATTTTCAAAAGAGGCCTTACGAAGAGGAAAAGAAGTGTTCTATACAGAAACTAAGGAATCTGGAGAACATCTTGGAATGGGAATTTCTATCGCGGAGAGCATTGTAAAAAGACATGGCGGAGCGTTAAAGATTCAAAATCGGACTGAAGATAAAGGGGCACAAGTGATTCTAAAAATTCCTTTAGGAATCTATCAAATCCTTCATATTTTTTAATACAAAAAGATAGGATTTAAGTGAACTCCGATCTTTTTTTGCAACACACTATGTGATTATCAGTAGTATACAGAGGCTTTATTCGAGTGTTCCTATGATTTCATAAAATAAAAACTTTCCTTTAATGAAATCACAGGAATACAACTATTGCTTTTCAATGCTTTCACAATATGAAAAAAAGTCTTAGTTTTACCCCTAGCCCCCCCTTTGTAACCCTGTAACTGTTTAAAAGCAAGGGGGAACCTAAGGACGCCTTTTTTATAACCTAGAAAATAAACGCCCTTCTTATTTCCGACCACAACTTCACTTTCTCACTCTGCACTCTTCCACTCTTCCACTCTTCCACTCTTTTTTTAATCCTATTTCCTATTTTTTTCCCTTCCTGGCCGCCAAAGGCGTGCCGCCTAAAGCCTAGGTCCCGTCAGGGATCCTGCCTGGGTTGCGAAGCAATCCCGCCTTTTCCCTACTCCCTATCTTTTAAATATCTTTCAGGCACAACTCTTGCTTTCGTTTTCTGCTCAAAGCTGTAAGCGAGGTTTAGAATTTTTTCGTCTTCCTTTTCTTTTGTCACGAAGGTAGCTCCGGCGGGGGTGCCTTTTTCAGTTATTCCTGCCGGTACAGTAAATTCAGGAAATCCTGCTACAGAAGGCAAGAGAACACCGTCGTTGTTTAAGAAGACAATGGCATCGAGTTTGTTTTCGTCGAGCGTTTTATTTAATCTGGTTTTTGCATCTTTTACCATGGAGTCCACTTTTTTACGGTCGAAATCTTTTACATCATTAGCGGATTCGATCAGGTCTTGTCCGTACTTTGCTCTTCTTTTTAAATCTTTCTCGTTAAAGCGGATGAGTTCTTCCAGACTTTTTACAGGGGCATTATTCTCTTTTAGGTATTTGTTTAAGTCCTTTTTAAAATCCTGATCGATAATAAAGCCGTTGTCGATATTTTTTTCATCTAACGAGATCGCAACAACTTCAGCACCGGCAGTTTTGAGTTTTTCTTCAAGGAGTTGATCTTGATTCCCGGAGACGAGGCCGATTCTTTTTCCTTTTATAAAGTTTTCGTCTAGATGATCAGAGATTTCTTTTTTAGGATCGGACAGGGAGGCGTTGTATAAGCGAAGTGCATCTTTAACATTTTTAGCCATGGCACCTGCTGTGTCTATTGTCGAAGACAGGGGAAGGATTCCTTTTGTGGAGATAGAATCTTTTGTCGGTTTAAAGCCTGCAAGGGAATGGACTGCTGAAGGCGCTATAATGGAGCCTGTTGTTTCTGTGCCGATGGCGATAGAAGCAAAGTTTGCTGCAAGGGCTGCACCGCTTCCAGAGCTCGAGCCTTCGGGAGATAGTTCTATGGGGTCAAAAGGATTATGGGTTTGACCTGTTTTTGAACTGTATCCGCTGGGCATTTTTCTTGCCATAAAGTTTGCCATTTCCGATAAGTTTGATTTTCCAAGGAGGATAGCACCGTGTTTCTGAAGTGCGTCTACAAGATCTGCGTTGTTTTTCGGAGTGAAGTCTTTTAAGGCATAAGCTCCGCCGCTTGTGGGCAAGGTATTCGTATTCACATTATCTTTAATCAAAACAGGGATGCCGGAGACTCCTTTCGGGGTGTCCTTTTTTAAGTCATGGGCTTTTGCTTCTTCTATAGCTTTCGGGTTTATCTCTGAAACAGCGTTGATGCCTTTTGCTCCAGCGTCGTAGGTTTTGATCCGATCGAGATAAAAGGCGGTGAGTTCCGTATAAGTCAGTTCGTTTTTTGCGATGGAGTTTTGGATTTCATCGATGCTTTTTTCCTTAATCAACTTTTCTTTTTTGCGGACTTTTTCAAGATCGATCCCTTCAAGCTGTTTGTCGATGAGGGCGATCTGTTTTTCTTTGTCGTAGCTTATATATTCCTCCTGAGCGGGCGCAAGTGTGGAGAGAAAAAAGAGGATCCCCCCTCCAGCTAGAAGAAACAGGGCAAGAAGTCCTAGGATGAGTTTTTTTAAGCATTGTTTTTTTCTTTCAATTTTTGTTTTATGATAGTACATCTGGCTGAGTTTTTAGTAGCAGCTGATGTACTGTTTTTGAAACAGAGCTTTATGTGAGCTTATATAGTCCAAAGACGGATGCGATAAGCACTGCTAAGACCACAAGCTGAATTAATGTAAGAGAGGTCATGAATATCAGCTTTCCGCCAAAGAGCATAGAACCGATCAATGCTATAGTACAGCCTGCAAACAAGATCGTGTTTGACAAGGTGTAGGGCGTGCAGTTTACAAATAAGGCTAAGATTCCCGCTGAGGAAAGAACGGCTGCAGACATTGTGGAAAGAGCCGGGTCGGGAATGTCTATGACGGTTGAGGCTGCCTGAAGTAAAATCATCACTGCTGCTGTTGCCATACCGATAGGGATGGAGGTTTTCACAGCATTATCTAAAAAGCTTCCGGATACACGTTCACGATTCGGTTTTAATGCCAGGAAGAAGGAAGGAATCCCGATGGTGAGTGCGTTGATTAAAGACATCTGGATGGGCATAATCGGATAATCTTTTCCCCAGAAGACAAAGAATACAGCAAGGATCGCAGAGTAAGTGGTCTTTACTAAGAATAAAGAGGCTACTCGATGGATGTTGTTGATAATTCTTCTTCCTTCGTAAACGGCCTTTATCAAAGAGCCGATGTTGTTTTTCAGAAGGATAATATGGGATACGTTTTTCGCTGCATCGCTTCCTCCGGCCATAGCGACACTGCAGTCTGCTTGTTTTAAGGCGGGGACATCATTTACCCCGTCGCCGACCATGGTGACGATATTTCCTTGCTTTTGCAGAGCAAGAAGAATTTCTTTCTTTTGGAAAGGACTGACTCTTCCGAAAATGGAAGTAGTTTTCACTTTTTCAGGGATGTTTTGATCAGCGACCTGTTTCATATTTGCAAAGCTCTTCATGTTTTTTATGCCGGATCTTTTTGCGATAGCGAAAACTGCTTGGGGATCGTCGCCGGAGATGATTTTCACTTCGACATTTTGTTTTTCGAAATAGTCGAAAGTTTCAGCTACATCTGTGCGGAGCTCGTCTGAAAGGATAAGGATACCTCGAAGAGTGCTCTCTTTTTCATCAAAGGTTTTTGCTTCGGAAAGGATAAGAACACGGTAGCCTTCGAGAAGGCGAGAGTGTATTTTTTCTTGCAGGGATTCGGGAATGCTGCAGTTTATAAATTCGGGAGCTCCTAGAAGCCAAGTTCCCTTTCCTTCGAATTCTGCTTTCGAATGTTTTCGTTCGGAAGAGAAAGGAAGGATAGAGGCAGCTTTCCAGTTCGTTTTCTGTGTAAAAGTTTTCTGCAGGGACTTCTGTGTCTCGTTTGCGGCAGGTAGGACGGAGGAAAGGGCAGAAGCTGCTTGTATCGTGGTATGTTTATCTTTCTCTTCTGCTGTAAGGTCCTTTATAGAGATTGTTTTATCTCCTTCTACTAATAGAAGATCCATAAATTTGATTTTTCCAGTTGTAATAGTACCTGTTTTATCGACACAGAGGATGTTTGTTCTAGCCAGTGTTTCGATACTGGAAAGTTTTTGGATCAAGGAATGGTGTCTGCTCATCGCTACGACTCCAGCTGCCATGGAGACGGAGGTTAAGAGTATTAATCCTTCCGGGATCATGCCGATAATAACCGATACAGTTTTTACTGCTGCAGAAGGAAGATCAGTGGTAGAACCGACAAAAAAGGTTCTTGCAAAAAGGAGAATTCCTGCAGGAAGTATGATCAAACTTAGAAATTTTAAAAGATGATTTAGGGATTTGTTCAGTTTTGAATTTTCTTTCTTTATTTTTTTAGACTCATGGGTGATTTTGCCGCTCATAGTATCAGCACCTACAGCGGTGACTTTTGCATAGCATGCCCCGGCAGTAACGGTAGAGCCGGACCATAAAGGGTCTCCTGTTTTTTTCTGGATGTTTTCGGATTCTCCTGTGAGGGAGGATTCGTCTACTTCCAGATTCTGGTTCTCAACGATTTTACAGTCGGCGGGGATTGGTCGCCAGACTCTAAAAACAGGACATCATCTAAAACGATCTTT
>JAAZME010000171.1 GCA_012798975.1 Gallicola sp. | reverse complement strand
TCTTCTATCTCTTTTATCCGCTGCATTTATTAATTCTCTATTTTATTCGTATGGCAGTAGTATAATTGTGAAAGCACCCCAAGGGGTGCTTTTTTTATATTGTCCAAGAAACAGAGATAATAGTTTCGATTTATGAAGATATAAAAAGGGTATACAAATATTGAAAGAAAACAGAATAAATAAGGAGGAAATAATGGGAAGATTAGATGGAAAAGTTGCGATTGTAACAGGCGGAGCCAGCGGAATCGGAAAAGCAACCGTAGAAGCTTTTGTAAAAGAAGGTGCTAAAGTTATAATCAGCGATATCGCAGATGGAACGAAATTAGCAGAAGAGTTAAATACAGAGGGCGATAACGCTATTTTTGTAAAAGCAGATGTAACAAGTGAAGAAGATACAAAAGCACTTGTTAAGAAAGCAGTGGAAAAATTTGGAAAACTCGATATCGTATTTGCTAACGCAGGTATCGGCGGGATGAAACTTGTACATGAAGAAAGCTTCGAGGATTGGAGAAAAGTTCTTTCCGTCAATCTTGATGGAGTATTTCTTTTAAATAAATATGCGATTGAACAGATGTTGAAACAAGGAACTGGCGGATCGATTATCAACAACGATTCCATTCATGGTTTTGTCGGAAAACCGGGAGTAGGATCCTATGCAGCCTCCAAGGGCGGGGTGAAGCTACTTACTCAAACAGCAGGAATCGAATATGGTAAAGAAAATATTCGTGTAAATTGCATCAATCCGGGATATATTGACACACCATTATTAAAAGATCTTGATGATGAAATGAGACAATCTTTAGTGGATCTGCATCCGATTGGACGATTAGGACGTCCTGAAGAAGTGGCGAATGCAGTGGTGTTCTTAGCAAGTGATGAAGCTTCCTTTATCACAGGAACCACATTGTTAATAGATGGGGGCTATACAGCACAATAAAACAGCTTATCTTGCACCGATGAGAAGAGAAGGATCTTCTTAACGGTGCTTTTTTTGTTTCTAGAGGAGAGATGAAAATTAAGAATAAGGTATTAGGAGATTCCATGGAAACAAAAGAATAAACTAGAGGATAACAGAACAAATGTTCTAAAAACAGGAATAAAGATTATTCTCCTGCAGAAAATCCTTATTCCTGTTTTTTCAAAAATTAAAATCTTTCTTATACTGTCCTTACCGGTAATACAAAGGCAGCTGCAAGAAAGGTTTGCTATGAAAAAAGAAGAACTGCAAAAAAGAGCAGTACGATGCTCAGGAGAAGATATTGAGGTGATTGTAGAGGCTTTACGGCCGTTGATTCTTTCCTCCATAAGGAAATATTATAATAAGCTTCATCTTTACGATGAGCTTTTTCAAGAAGGATGTGTGGAAGTGGTGGAAGCTCTCCTTGATTACAATCCATCTACAAATATTCCCTTTCTAGCCTATATTAAAAAAAGGCTCTATTATTTCTACCTTGGGAAGAATCATAATAAAGAAGAGATCTCTCTCGACAAAGAAAACGAAGAAGGAGATTCCCTGATTGAGCTTCTTCAGTCGGAAACAGATATCGAAGGAGAATATTTAGAGAAAGAAGCCTATCGCGAACTTCAAATAGCCGTTTCATGCCTTCCTGAAAGACAGAGAAATATTATTGTTGATTTCTATTTTCGGAGAATGAAACTACAGGACATCAGCGAAAGGTATGGTATCAGCTACCGAAGCTGCGTAAATTCGAAAGCACAGGGCCTTAAAAATTTAAGAAAATACTATAAAGATAAAGTTGAAAAAGAACAAATGTTCTGATATAATAAATTAACGAACTATAGGAGGTGGAATATGTATGAAGATTGTTGTGCAGTCTTGCCTCATTATTATGAAAATGGAGGGAACGGCAGCTTAATTTATAGAACAGATGGAAGCAGAAAAACAGACAGAAGAAAAGTAGCGACAGTGATGGATCATCTTTATGATTTAGATCTTATAAGTCTCGACAGACAGATGAACCTTCTTCGAACTTACTTTGGAAAAAAGAAATTCCTCCCTTATGTCTTCAATAGAAAGATCATATTTATCGCCATGAAAACAAGGGATCCTATCGGCAAAAATGATGGCGCTTACGGATATATCCGTATCGATCAGATCAAAGAGCTTCGCGAAGATCAGCTTGTGTTGAAATGCGGGATGGAACTTCCCGTAAAAGAATCTCTTGAGGTGATCAACAGAAGAATTATGGATGGAAAGGTAGCAGGGCTGATCGTTGAACAGAGGCATTTTGTCTTTAAATCCCCTTTAAGTACTTAAGATGAAAATATATATTACAAAGACTTCTTGTATAAATATTTGATTCCTGTATAATAGCAGTACAATAAAAAACTAAAAAACATCTTACCAGGAGGATGCTATGGCAGAAAAATATTATTTACTTTACGATAAAACGGTAGGCAAGGAAGAAGAGGGCAAATATTATATTTTTGAAGAGGGCATTTGGAAAGAAGATGAAGAAAATAGTATCGTAGATGCGTTAATGGGTTTAGATAAAAGAAAACTGGAAGATACCATTATCAACTACAAAGGTTTTTACGATGGACCTATCGCTGAAATAAGCAAAACAGAAGCAGAATTTTATAAAGAAATGCGGTGGGA
>JAAZME010000070.1 GCA_012798975.1 Gallicola sp. | reverse complement strand
TTGCTCATCTTGACTCGGATATGTATTACTATGTCCCAAGAGATATCGAAGAAGACCTGAAGGACTATGGCCGCCGATGCGTAAAAGCTTTTGATATAAGGGAACGGTTTTTCCATATCGAATTTTTCAGAAAAAGCGATGACCAAAGCTTGATGGCCTTGGAACTTAACTGCAGGCTTCCTGGAGGAAACACTCCAGAAATGTGGAATTACGCCAATGATTTTGACATCTACCGAGAATATGCAAATGTAGTTGTGGACCAGCACTTTAGTTCAACTATAGAGAGACCTTATTTCTGCTGTTATGTAAGCCGAAAATCTTTCAGAAACTACACCTATACAGAAGAACAAATTAAAGACCGCTACTCTGAGCAGATTATGAGCATAGAATCCATCCCTGGAATCTTTTCTCAAATCATGGGAGATGTAGGTTTTATTTTAAGAACACCGGAAAGAGCAGAGATGGATCATATCATTTCTGAAATCTGGCAAGAAAATTAAGGAGCAGCTATGAATATTGAACAACATACTTTTTATTCCCACCATCTTCAAAGAGACATGACTTACAAACGCTACGGTCACTGGGGAAAACCTATTATAGTATTTCCTTCCTCCGGCGGAAGTTTTCATGAATTCGAAGATTTCGGCATGATAGATGCCATCTCTTGGTTTATTGATCAAGGTCTCGTACAAGTTTTTACTCCGGACTCTGTAGATAAAGACGCCTTTCTTGCAGACTGGATGGTTCCTCATGATCGTGCCGTTAGACAAAGCGATTATTATCGCTATATTATAAACGAACTTATCAGCTCTATTAAATCCGAATACAACTACGACGGCGGATTTATCGCTACAGGCTGCAGTATGGGAGCGTATCACGCACTAAATATCTTCCTACGCCATCCAGACGCATTTGATACGGTAATCGCTATGAGCGGCGTTTATGATGCTCGTATATTCGTAGGAGATTATGGAAACGACTTTAATATTTACGAACATTCTCCAGTAGACTATATTTGGAATCAAAACGACGGCTGGTTTATCGATCATTATCGAAAAGGAGATATTATTATCGTTACCGGTCAGGGACGCTGGGAAGAAGATACTTTAAAGGATACAGGCAAAATGAAAGAAGCCTTTGAAATGAAAAACATCCCTGCTTGGGTAGATTACTGGGGTTATGATGTGGATCACGACTGGCCATGGTGGAAAATTCAGCTGCCTTATTATCTAGGTGCTTTAAAAGATCAAGGCAAATTATAAAAATAAAAGAAGGATAAAGAAACTTTCTGAGGAAAATTTCTTATCCTTCTTTTTCGAAAGGAAATAGAATGCATACAGGATCAATTACAGACATTGGAAATATATTGGTAGGACATGCAGAAAACGATATCAAGACATCTGGAACCACAACTCTTCTTTTTCCCGAAGGCGCTGCCTGCGGAGTAGACGTAAGAGGATCCGCTCCCGGAACCCGTGAAACAGATCTTCTGCGTTCTGGAAACCTCGTTCAAAAAGTTCATGGAATTTCTTTTTCCGGTGGTTCTGCATTTGGACTTGATTGTGCAACCGGTGTAATGAAATACTTGCGGGAACAGTCTATTGGATTTGATATGGGCATGTGTAAAATTCCCATCGTAACAGCTGCTGTTATTTTTGACCTGGCTGTATTAGACTTTGACCATCTTCCCGATGCCCGGCTGGGATACGAATCAGCCGCTGCTGCTAAGACAATAGATACTTCTCAAGGAAATATAGGTGCCGGAACAGGGGCAACAGTAGGCAAATATCTAGGTTTCGATTCAGCAATGAAAGCCGGTTTAGGACAGGCTTCTATGAAAATAGGCGATCTATGGATCGGAGCTATCGTTGTAACAAACAGCTTCGGCGATATTTATGACGAAAAAAATAATCAGATCGCAGGCGTATACGACCGCAGCTCTATGAAACTGATCCCTACTTTAAAACTTTTAGAAAAATCCCCGCCATCTTCTGCTCCTTCAAATACTACCATCGGAGTCATTGGAACCAATGGCAGTTTTTCAAAAACCGAACTCAATAAGATTGCACAAATGGCCCACGACGGCTATGCTAGAAGTATCCGTCCTGTACATACTATGAACGACGGCGATACGATCTTTGCTGTTTCTACCGGTACTGTAAAAGCCGATCTGAACCAGACAGGGAGTTTAGCCTCTATTGTAATGATGAGAGCTATCGAAAATTCAATATATGCAGCGGAGCCTCTCATGGGCATTCCTGCGTGGAAAGGAATCAATGAAAAAAATGAAAAATAATATTAGACAATTGACAACCATCGGGTTTTTAGGCGGGATTTGTATCGTATTAGGCCTTACGCCCCTCGGACTTATTCCCATCGGCGTAATCAATGCTACAACTATGCATATTCCGGTTCTTTTAGCTGGAATCACCAGCGGCCCCTTTGTTGGAGGAGCCGTAGGACTGATATTTGGACTCTACAGCCTTGCAAACGCCTACATGCGCCCCACAATAACATCCTTTGTTTTCTGGAATCCTTTAGTTTCTGTACTGCCTCGGATCCTTTTAGGCGTTATCGCAGGATATCTTTATCTTTATTTTAAAAAGAGAAAGAAGCCCTTCTCTAAATATATTTCCATTGCAATCTGGGCAATTATGATTCTATTCCTAATCTATCGTCTATGGGACGCTGTTCAAAAGGATGCAGGAATCCTAACAACCATTCTTTTATTAATCGCTTCTGTCATTCTTTTGGTTTGGAATGTAAAACTGAAAGATCAAAATCCAGAAGTGCTGTTTACTACAATGTTTACAAGCCTTGCTCATACGGTAATGGTCCTTGGTTCTATATACCTTTTCTACGGAGCAAGATATATGGAAGCCATCGGACAGCCTGCCGAATCCGCTTTATCCGCACTGACAGCGATCGGAATTACAAACGGCATCCCGGAAATGGTCGTAGCAACAATTATTATCCCGCCGATTGCTGCCGCTTATGAGAAGTGGAAGAAATAGGCGGTCTGCATAGCAGCCCAGGCAGGAAGGCTTCGCGACCTAGCAAATAAAGAAAAACCAGCCTTTCGGCTGGTTTTTGAGTTTTACTACTGTAAAAGAGTTGTAGAGCTTTGCATTTATTTTTATCAGAATTCACTTTCATAATTCTTGAGTAATATATACTGATATTTAAACAGCAAAAAAACTTGCTTTTTCAAACGTAGAAAATAAGCATTCTTCTTATTTTCGTCCACAACTCCCCTCTCCCCTCTTTCATACTTCACACTTTTTTAAATGATTTCTTATTTCAGGAATTTTCATCAATGAATCGATTGACTTCTTCTTGATTTATGGGAGTTTCTGGAGCCGATACTATTCCCTCTTTTACCACAAGCACCCTGGGTATAAATCCTATACCGTATTGTTCTCTAAATGCTTGAATATTTTCTAGAGTATCTCCCTTTTTTTCATCCAAACAAGTCATTTCAAATTTCTTTTCTTTGTATTTATTTCCTAATAATTTTACAAATTCTACACAATAAGGACATTCTTCTGAACCAATATAAATAATAAAAGAATCCTTGTCTTCGATTCTTTTATTGATTTCTTCCACAGATTCTTTATTAAAATGATCTACAATTTTCTGATAATCCGTCTTCCTCCATTCCAAAATCAAAAAAACAGCTCCTGCAAGTATCACTGCTAAAGCAAAACTAAGAATGATCTTTTTTCTCATTTTACACC
>JAAZME010000344.1 GCA_012798975.1 Gallicola sp. | reverse complement strand
TACCAGCTTTATGCCTTCTGATGTATTGAAATTCGGAGCGGTTTGCATTTCAAGCTGGTACTTATCTAATAATCAGAAGAAGATAAAAACTTTAGCCTACGGGTTTTTTCCGATGATATTAATAGCAGGCCTTGCAGGAGGTGCCGTATATACTCAGCCGGATTTATCTACGGCTATAGTAATTATTGCAGCAGTTTTGTTATTATTTTTAACAGCAGGGTCAAATATTAAATATTTTCTTGTTTCAGGTGTTTTCGTCGTAATATTTGGCTTGATTGCTATTTTCTATTCAAACAGCGCTTATAGCCGTTTAAGCCGTGTCAGGGCTATATTTAACCCCTTAGCTTATCGAGATGATGAAGCATGGCAGCTGGTGCAGTCTTTGTTTGCGGTAAGCTCTGGTTCGCTCTTTGGCGTAGGAATCGGAAAATCAAGCCAAAAGTACTTTTACTTATCCCAAGCTCATAGCGATTTCATTTTTGCCATTCTTTGCGAAGAACTAGGTTTTATAGGAGCAGTATTTGTGATTTCTCTCTATATTGTATTAATATATAGGGGCATAAAAATTGCTTTTCGATGCGAAGATCTTTTTGGACGATATTTAGCTATAGGGATTACACTTATTGTAGGACTGCAGGCTTTTTTAAATATTGCTGTAGTAATAGGTTTGTTTCCCCCTACAGGTATTACACTGCCCCTTATCAGCCAAGGAGGTACATCTCTAATAATATTTTTAGCATTTATTGGAATACTGCAAAATATTCATAGCCAGACATATATGAAGGAGACAAATAGATGAAAATCATAGTTTCAGGCGGCGGTACAGGAGGCCATATTTATCCTGCTGTTGCTATTATTGAAGAATTTAAAAAAAGAGATCCGAATACCGAGATTCTTTATGTTGGAACTGCACATGGTTTAGAAAACAATATTATCCCTGATTTGGGAATAAATTTTAAAACGATCCATGTAAAAGGACTGCCAAGAAAAGTGAATATAAAATCCTTCATAGCAGCGAAAGAGTTATTCAAAGGATTACGGGAGTCTAAAAAAATAATAAAAGAATTTAAGCCGGATGCGGTTATAGGGACAGGAGGATATGTTAGCGGACCTGTACTGTTTGCATCTGCAAGAAAGGGTATATTTTCTGTTTTCCATGAACAAAATAGTTATCCTGGTATTACGAATAAGATCTTATCAAATTATGTAGATCTATATTTTGTTACATTCAAGGAGAGTTTAAAATTTTTTAAAAAAAATGCTAACGCTGTTGTCACTGGAAACCCTATAAGGAATCGATTTGCAGATATGGATTGGGATAAAAGTGCAGATTATAATTATTTTGGACTAGACAAGAATAAAAAGACGATTTTCAGCTTTGGAGGATCCAATGGTGCTGCCTCTATCAACAACGCTGTTTTAGAAATACTCAAGGATATTAGCATGAATCAAAATATCCAGCTTATTCATGTTACAGGAAAGAATAATTACGATGAATTTTTGAAAAATGCGGAAACTATTCCTGATAATGTTAAAGTGTATCCCTATATGAAGGAAATGGATAAAGCTTACAATGTATCGGATTTGATCATTACAAGTTCAGGTGCTATTACCCTTGCGGAAATATCTTTTGTCGGTTTAGCAAGTATCCTTATACCAAAAGGTTATACTACAGAAAACCACCAAGAATATAATGCTAGAGTATATGAAAAGAATGGGGCATCTAGTGTTATTTTGGAAAAAGATTTAACCGGGCTGATTTTGCTTCGAGAAATTAATAGAATTATTTCTTCTCCTCAAAGACTTGAGGAAATGGAATCTGCTTCGAAAAAACTTGCAAAGCCGAATGCTGCAAAAATTATTGTAGATGAAATCATTAAAAGAATAAGGTGACATTATGGTTGATGATAAAAACAAAGAGCAGCGGAAAAGTTCACATATCTCATCTAATTATAAAAAACGGCACAAAAAAAGAAAGGTTAAAAAAGTTGCAAATACTTTTTTGTTTCTATTTCGCTGGATATTATTTTTAGTAATAGGCATTGCGGCGGTAGGGGTCTATCTGGGTTTAACACATCCAATATTTAATATTCAATACATTACAGTAAGCGGAGCGGTTAAAAACACAAACGAAAAAATAATCGAAGCGGTGAACTTTCAAAAGGGAGATAATTTATTCAGAATAAAAACAGGAGAATCGGAAGAAGCAGTAAAAAAAATTCCAGATATTCAATCCGTTAAGATCAACCGCCATATTCCGAATAGAGTTCATATTACGGTGGAAGAAAATTATACTTTTGCTTATTTTGAATCGAATAATAAAATCTATACAATAAGCGGCGACGGCGATATATCCCCAGACAACAATGAAGGAAAAGAAGAGATCATAAAAATTACCGGTATAATGATAGAAGAATTAAACAGCACAAAAGCTCTTCCGAAAGATTCCTATATTAGAGATTTAAATAAATCCATTGTTGAATATAATTTGTATCAATATATAAAAGAAATCGATCTTTCAAATCCCGGGAATATGAAAATTATATTAAAGGACAATACTATTGTAGAGTTTGGAGATATTGAAAATATTTTTAGCAAAATGGGAGTATTGAGAAAGATTTTAGAGGAGAGTAATAAGAAGGAAGTTCTATTGGAAAAAGTCATTTTAAATAATAATCAGCCTCCTATGATAATCCCGAAGAATCAAAATGATACTTTAAATATAGAGAATAATTCCAGTGAAGATAGAAAGGCTCCCGAAGAGAATCCTGCAGCAAACAACAGACCTTGATGTACTTTAAGTATAAAGAGAGAATGAAAAATAAAATTAATAAACAAAGATAAAAACAAGGATAATCGAAGAAATTGTAAATTTGTACTATAAAACTAAGACTTGATTATGATATTTAAAGTTTTAAAGCAATTAAGTTAATCTACTAGATTTTAAGACCAATAAAATTCGAGAAAAAATACAGGCCTAAATATGCTTGAATCTCTATGACAGAAAGTTTTATTTCCTATATAATTATAGTATAAGCAATAATCGAGAGATCCTAAGGAGGAAGAATAATGAGTTTTGAAATGGAAGTAAGCAATAACGACATGGCGTCAATAAAAGTAGTTGGTGTTGGTGGCGGCGGAAACAACGCTATCTCTAGAATGTACAGCGAAGGTTTAAGAGGAGTAGAATTCATAGCGATCAATACAGATCGTCAAATTTTAAATTCATCAATTATTGATACAAAAATTCAAATTGGAGAAAAACTGACAAGAGGTTTAGGAGCCGGTGCAGATCCATCTATCGGGCAGAAAGCAGCAGAAGAAAGCAAAAACGAAATTGAAGAGGCTCTTCAAGGAGCGGATATGGTCTTCATTACTGCAGGAATGGGCGGCGGTACTGGAACAGGAGCAGCTCCTGTAGTTGCTGAAACAGCCAAAGAGATGGGCATTTTAACAGTCGGTGTCGTAACGAAACCTTTTGCTTTTGAAGGAAGAAAAAGACAAGTTCAAGCTGAACAAGGTATAGAGCAGTTAAAAGACAAGGTAGATACATTAATTACTATTCCAAACGACCGATTATTACAAGTTGCGGAAAAAAGAACTTCAATTGCCGAAGCATTCATGATGGCAGATCAAGTATTGTTTAATGGTATTCAAGGTATCTCAGACTTGATCGCAGTACCAAACTTGATTAACTTGGACTTTGCAGATGTGAAGGCAACTATGAGCGATCAAGGAATAGCTCATATGGGTATCGGACAAGCAACAGGAGAAAATAGAGCGATTGATGCAGCAAAGCTTGCGATTAAAAGTCCGTTATTAGAAACATCTATCGACGGGGCAAAAGCAGTGCTTATAAATGTTACTGGGTCAGACTTAGGTTTGTTCGAAGTTACTGAAGCAGCAGATTTAATTCGTGAAGAAGTAGATGCTGATGCAAATATAATCTTCGGTGCAGGAATCGATGAATCCTTAAAAGATGATATCAAAATTACTGTAATAGCTACTGGATTTGATGCAAATAAAGTAACTTCACCGAAATCTTCTCAAGAATCTAAAGGCAAAACAGAAAAAAGCGAAACTTCCAGCTCTGACGATATAGAAATTCCTTCTTTCTTAAGAAAAAGAGGATTCTAAGAAATGAAATGTCCTTTTTGCAATCATCAAAGTACCAGAGTTATCGATTCGAGAGCTGTAGAAAATAACAGCGAGATCAGAAGAAGACGAGAATGCCAAGATTGTAAGAAGCGTTTTACAACCTATGAAAAATGCGAAAACCACTCTATTATCGTGATAAAAAAGAATAAAGAGAGGGAAAAATTCGATAAGAATAAAATTTTAAATGGTATGATTCACGCCTGCGAAAAACGCAAGGTGCCTTTAGAAGTTCTAGAAAAGGCATCTGAAGAAATCGAATTTGAATTGAATCATTTGAATCAATCTGAAATCGAAACAGCTCTAATAGGCGAAATGGTTATGGAGCGGTTGAAAAATATTGACCAGGTAGCCTATGTACGGTTTGCTTCTGTATATAGAGAATTTAAAGATATTGATTCCTATTTATTAGAAATCGAAAAAATAAAAGGAAAAACAGAAGAGTAACTCTTCTGTTTTTTACTTGGCATAAATTTGTGGAATTATTTTGTTTTTTATATCAAATGTATTATTCTAATAATTATTGTATAATAGTAAAAGATCGTTATCCTTTAAGGATAAGGCAGGCAGGTCTATTGATATAAAACAAAGAAATGAGGGGAAATGGATATATTCGAATACAGTTTGGAAAAAACAAGAAAAAAGAATGCGCCGTTAGCTAGCAGAATCAGACCAGAAAATCTTGATGATTTCTATGGGCAGCAGCATATTTTATCAAAAGGCAAGCCTTTGTATAGAATGATCGTTTCAGATAAAGTACCATCTATGATTTTTTATGGACCGCCTGGAACAGGAAAAACAACATTGGCGATGATTATTTCAAAGCAGACAAATCGTATATTCGAGAAACTTTCTGCAGTAACATCAGGAGTGAAGGATATCCGAGCTGTTACGAAAGCTGCTGAAGATAATTTGAAGTTTTATAATAAAGAAACAATTCTTTTTATAGATGAAATCCATCGTTTTAATAAAAGCCAACAGGATGCATTGCTTCCCTTCGTTGAAAACGGGACTGTAGTTCTGATCGGAGCAACGACAGAGAATCCATATTTTGAGGTAAATAAAGCTTTGGTTTCCAGATGTCTTATAGTTGAACTCCATCGTCTGCCCGATGAAGATATTATAAATATGCTCAAGAAGGCTCTCCAAAATCCAGTTGGATTGGGAGATATGAACATCGATATCAGCGAAGATTCCTTGAAACTATTAGCGCAGATTGCTGGAGGAGACGGCAGAAATGCTTTAAATACTTTAGAAATAGCTGTACTATCTTCAGAAGAAAAAGACGGAAAAATTATTATTGATGAGGACTCCATTAGAAACTCTGTAATCAGGCCCACTGTAAGCTATGATAAAAATTCAGACGAACACTATG
>JAAZME010000320.1 GCA_012798975.1 Gallicola sp. | reverse complement strand
GAAAGTAAGAAAAACTCTCTATATATATATCAAAAAAGATAGTGTATTAATAGAAAGGAGAGACTCGAATTTCAAAAATAACAGAACGTATCCCTGTTATAAGACGACAAAGGAATCGGAACATGAAGCAGCAGCCTTAAACAGAGAAGGCTGTTTTTTTGGTAAAAAATAACGATATCGAGATGAAATTGTCTTTATCTTGACGAGGAAAATAGAAGAGATTATACTTTACACTGATCTAAATACAGCGTATTTTTTTATATTTTTTCATGAAATACAATAGAGCATAATTAAGTTGAGATAGAAGTAGAGAAAATACAGGCATAATAATTGCCGGAAAACAAGGAGGGAAAATGGATGAAATAGCAAGCATCAACCAGCTGACGATAGAAGAACTGCTGGAGATGGAAGAACGTCCGAAAACAAAAAAAGAGATACGGAGAGATTATATAATTTCTTTTTTACCGGTAGTGATGGGGATATTGTCTCTCTTGGAGTACTATTATATGCCCAACTATTCCGGCAAAAAAAACACACATATCTATGGAGTATTTATGGGAATTATGACACTCGGATTTTTCATATATTTCCTGATTACCTTAAAAAACAAAAGACTACATAAAAAACTGCGATATAAAGCTCCTTTTTATATACTAGTCCTATTAATCCTTACAACATACGATATCTTAACCCTTAAATCAAATGTGCTGATTATGCCATACTTTCCATGGGTGGATCATGTTTTTAACTCAGCGATCAGCGATTACGCCTATTTGTGGGAGTCTCTAGTCAATTCCCTAAAACTTTTATTTACAGGGTACTTTATCGGAGCACTTCTAGGATTCATTACAGGAGTTTTCTGCGGTTATAGTAAAACAGTCAGCTACTGGATAAAGCCTTTTATGAAAATATTAGGACCTATTCCAACACCTACCTGGCTTCCGATTGTTATGGTGCTTGCGAAGTCTCTCTTCGGTGGAGCTGTATTTATTATTGCCCTCGGGGTATGGTTTGCAGTAACACTTTCCACCATGACCGGAATACTTAATATCGACAGAGAATATTTTCAAGCTGCCCAAACATTAGGAGCGACAGAAAATGAGCTGATCTATCGAGTGGCGATTCCTGCAGCAACACCGAGTATTTTTCAAGGTCTGACGCAAGGGATGAGTTCTGCTTGTACAGCCCTATTGCTAGCTGAAATGCTCGGTGTGGAATCGGGACTGGGATGGTATATTAATTGGCAGAAATCATGGGCAGAGTTTTCGAAAATGTATGCGGCTATTGTCCTGATTTGTATAACCTTTATCGTTGTAAATAAAATCTTAAATATGATCAGCGAGCGGGTTCTTGTATGGCAGGAAGGAAAGGTGAACTAATGACTGAAACTTCAATAAAACATCATTTGGAATTCGAAAATATTTCCAAGTGCTTTTATCGAAAAGATACGAATGGGATTACATATGCCTTGGATGATATTAATTTCAGTGCAGAGGATGGAGAATTTATCAGTATCGTAGGACCTTCCGGCTGCGGAAAATCCACCATACTCCGTCTTATAGCAGGACTTATCGTTCCTACAACAGGAAGCATTTATCTAGATGAAGAACGAATAGAGGGACCGGGAATCAAGCGAGGTCTTGTTTTCCAGCAACACAGCCTATTTCCATGGTTAAAAGTAGAAGACAATGTTGCGTTTGGACTAAAGGGCAAAAAGGACAAACAGGAGATTCAAGAAAGAGTCGAAAAGCTTATTAAGATGGTTGGGCTAGAAGAGTTTCACGACTCTTTTCCTCATCAGCTTTCTGGAGGAATGGCTCAGCGGGTAGCGCTGATTCGTACTATGATTAATAATCCCCCGGTCTTTTTATTAGACGAGCCTCTAGGAGCTCTGGATGCCTTTACAAGGATGAATATTCAAGACGAGCTTTTAGAAATGAGAAAAAGGAATCCTCAGATTATGATCATGGTAACCCATGACGTAGATGAAGCCATTTACATGAGTACACGTGTACTGATTATGACACCAAATCCCGGCAGGATAAAAAAAGATCTTAAAATAGATCTTCCCTATCCTAGAAACCGGGTTTCAGACGAGTTTATGGAATATCGAAAAGAAATTATGAAAGAGTTGGACTTTGATACAAATGAAAACAAATAAGAAAAAGATTCTATCGATAGCTTCGATGATATGTGCAGCACTTATTCTAATCGGCTTGTTAAGCTTCGCTGGACCTTGTCCGGTAGAAGAAGGAATGAAGCCTATGAAATGCACATGGACGGCAGAGGCTATAAAAGGATTGGCAGTAGTTATGCTCATTTCAGGCGTGGGCAAATTGTTATTTAAAAAAGAGGATATGATCAGAGGAACTGCTTTTGCAGATGTTTTATTAACTTTATATGGACTGGCTGTATCAACTTTTCTAATCGGAACCTGCGGCCATGCAGAGATGATCTGCAATGTAGTGATGAAGCCCTTTATATTATTGACATTAGGAATATATGGCGTTTTAGGAATTATCAATTTTATGGATAAAAAGAAGAATTAAAAGGAGAAAAAATGAAATCAAAACTTAGGCTATTATTAAGCGCATTATTGATAACAGTGTTTTTAGCAGGATGCAATACTACTGTTTCAAATAACGATCAGCCGGAAGCGGCGGAGAAGAAAACAGTTGATGCAAATCACAAAATAGAAGATGAACCATTGTATGGAAAGTCGATTAAAATCGGATACAATGGAGGACTTTGTACAGGAACTGCAGGGATTGCTTATGCTCAAGGATATTTTGAAGAAGAAGGACTGGATGTAGAGATTGTAAATGCACAGTCTATAAACGATGCCATCGGAACAGGCCAAGTTGTGATGGGCACAAACCATATTTCAAGTATGCTGGTTCCTACGATAAACGGATTAAATATGACTTTTTTGAAGGGAGCACAAACAGGCTGCAAATCTTTATATGTATTAAAGGACTCTGGAATTGAATCAACGAAAGATTTAATCGGAAAATCAGTTGCCGTGCCAAATGGATTCGGAGAATCGGATCATAACATCGGACTTCGTTTTTTCCACCAAGACGGAATCGATACAAAAGATGTTGATTTTAAGGTTGTAGAAACTTCAGCAAGTATTTTATCCATGCAAAACGGAGAAATTCAAGGAGCTGTCTTAACCGATCAGTTTGCAGAAGAATTTATAAATGACGGAACTCTAAAAGTAATTCGTTCTTTGACTTGGGATGAAGATTTTAAACAAGAGCCTTGCTGTATTCACGCATTTAATACAGATTTCGTAGAACAAAATCCTCTTATCGCTGAAAAAATGGTAAAAGCAATTAATAAATCAAGCGAATACATAGCCAACAATATCGAAGATGCAACACAGATATTATTCGATAACAACTGGGCATCTGGAGACTTTGATCAAGCCGTTCGAATGATGGAATCCTACAATTGGATCATAACAGATGATATGGCAGAAACAGCTCTAAGAGATATTATAAAAGACTATAAGACTTTTGGATTGATCAACAGTGATCAAAGCGATGAAGAATTAATGGAAAAAGTATGGAGTCCACAGGATATTTAGGAGAAGCTATGAATAAAAAGATATGGAAAAAAACAGCGGCAGTGCTTGCGATTGTGCTATTAGCAGGCTGCAATACTACGGTATCCACCGATCAAAATTCGGAACCGGCAAAAATCGAAACGTTAGATAAAAATCATAAAATCGAAGACGAACCGATGTATGGAAAAACCATTCCTATCGGCTATAATGGAGGTTTGTGTACCAGTGCTCCTGGAGTTGCCAAAGCCATGGGGTATTTCGAAGAAGAAGGACTCGATGTTGAAGTCGTAAGTGCTCAAGCAAAAGTCGAGGCGATAGGTACAGGAAAAGTAAAACTTGTGACAGATCATATTGCAACACTCCTCGTTCCTACTGTAAACGGTGTGAGTATGACGTTCTTAAAGGGGGCTCATACAGGCTGCAAGTCACTTTATGTATTGGCAGATTCTGGAATAGAGTCGACAAAAGATTTAATCGGTAAAACAGTAGCTGTGCCAGACGGAATCGGAAACTCGGACCATAATATTGCGATGCGCTTTTTCAGCAACGATAATATCGATCCTTCTGAATTACAGTTTAAACAAGTAGAAACATCTGCTGCAGTTCTTGCGATGCAAAACGGCGAAGTCCAAGGAGCGGTCTTTTCTGATCAGTTTGCAGAGGAATTCGTAGAAAATGGAACATTAAAAATCATTCGTTCTTTAACATATGACGAAGATTTCAAGAAAGAACCCTGCTGTGTTCATGCATTTAATGCAGACTTTGTAAAAGAGAACCCGTTAATTGCAGAAAAAATGGTAAATGCCATTAAAAAATCCTCTAACTATATTGCAAATAATACACAAGAGGCAACGCAGCTTCTCTTTGACAACAACTGGGCATCCGGAGATTTTGATCAGGCAGTACGTATGATGAATTCTTATAATTGGGAAGTAACAAATGAGATGGCGGATACTTCATTAAAGGATATCATTGAAGACTATAAAACATTTGGTCTTATCGATAAAGA
The DNA here is from genome assembly GCA_012798975.1 of Gallicola sp. Lineage (GTDB taxonomy): Bacteria > Bacillota > Clostridia > Tissierellales > Peptoniphilaceae > JBQKLI01. Next base: position 590 of record JAAZME010000320.1, on the reverse strand, counting down.
TAAGAAGACAGAAGATATTATGACGGCGGTATGGAGGCCGATAGACTAATGCCGAATCTATTAAAAAAATTACCGCTAAGCAATATCTTAAGGAAGAAAGGCAGATCATTGGGGATTTTTTTCCTGATAACCTGCCTTTCCTTTAGTTTATTTGTAGCGGCATTTATCGGATTATCTATGAAAAACGGATTGGATTCCACGAGAGACAGGCTCGGTGCGGATATCCTCGTGATGCCTGTGGATGCTCAACCTAAAGTAGAAGGGGCGATTCTCAATGGCGAACCGGACAGCTTCTATTTTCATAGCGATATATTAGAAAAAGTAAAATCAGTAGAAGGGGTAAAGCAAGTGTCTCCTCAGGTTTTTATGGCAACATTGTCTGCAGGATGCTGCGCTTTTCCAGTGCAGGTGATCGGGATCGATTTTGAAACAGATTTTTCCGTAACGCCTTGGCTGGAAGGAAAAGTAGAGAAGCTGGGAAAAGACGAAATCCTGGCAGGGTACAATATCGTAGCGCCAAAGGACACAAATCTTACTTTTTTCGACCATGATTTTCTTGTTAAAGAGCGAATGGACGCAACAGGAATGGG
>JAAZME010000018.1 GCA_012798975.1 Gallicola sp. | reverse complement strand
TTTATAGTCATAATAAGGGTTTCCCCGCAGCTGCCCCCATATAAATTTCGACATATCTTCTATGGTAGAGGTTAAACCTAATGCAGACAGGTAACCGTCGTAATAAGCCCATTTTGTCGAATATCCCAGTTCCGTCTGATGAACGAAAATCTCTGTATCTTTAAGAATGAGATAATTTTGGACATAGTCGTTCAGAATGGGAAGAATGAAATCTTCCTCAGAATTCCGACTTCCGACGATGACCTCTCCTAATAGGGCATAACCGAAGTTTGAATAACTGAAAGGATGGTTTCCCTTTTCCGGCATATTCTCTTTCAGTTCTTCCAAAATTTCATCTCGTGTGATATTTAAATAGATCTCATCTTTAAAAAGAGAATTAACCGACCGCTTAAGACTCCCATAGGTATCTTTAAACCCCGCAATATGAGCAGCCGTTTCTTTTATAGTCGGTGCATCTTCTCCCTCTATAGTTTTGATATACCGGCTGATGGGCTGATTTCTGTCTAAGCGTCCTTTATACTCTTCCTTCGCTAAAAGAGAAGCTGTAAAAAGTTTTGTAAGATCCCCTATCTCATAGACCGTCTCGTCTCCAGAAAGAATCTTTCCTCCTTCTCCATAGGTTGTAATATTCTGTTCTTGTCTATCCATAATACTCACTGCAACTCTGGCCTCCGGATTATCTGTTGTAATTTCTGCTATTTTTTCTTCTACAGTAGTGTTGTCCGCCGTTTCCTTTTTCCCTTTGCAGGAAACGAGAAAGAATATTCCCAGAAAAAATACTGCAGTCCGCATAAACATTTTCTTTTTCTTCACTGCATCCTTCACCTCTTTTCTTTTTCTTACTGATACCCATCTCTTTCTATTTCCTAAAACTCCATAAAAAAGAAACCTCTTTCGAGACTTCTTTTAGATATCTTTTGTATTTAATACTCTCATGGCATTTAGTATTGCAAGAACTGCCACTCCTACATCGGCGAATACGGCTTCCCACATCGTAGCCATTCCTCCTGCGCCCAGTATTAATACGACAACTTTTATAATCATAGCGAGGAAGATATTCTGCATAACAATTTTTTTCGTTTTCTTTGCAATTTTTAGAGCAGATACAATTTTCGAAGGTTCGTCTGTCATAATAACAATATCGGAAGCTTCGATAGCTGCATCAGAACCCATAGCACCCATGGCGATTCCGATATCTGCTCTAGCAATAACCGGAGCATCGTTAACCCCGTCTCCTACGAAAGCGAGTTTCTCTTTTGTACCGAGTCCCTTAAAGACTTCTTCGAGTTTTTCTACCTTCTGGTCCGGCAGAAGTTCGGAATATACTGTGTCCAGTCCCAGCTCTTCGCCTATCTTTTCCCCTACAAGCCTGCTGTCTCCTGTAAGCATCACAAGGTTCTTGATCCCTTCTTTTCTTAAATCTCGAATAGCCTCGGCAGAGTCTTCTTTCATTTCATCGGAAATGAGAATATGGCCTTCAAATTTCTGATCCACAGAAATATACAGAACCGTTCCAATTCCTTCCGGTTTCTCAAAAGAAATGCCATTTCTTCTTAAAATCTTTTCATTTCCTACAGCGATTTTCTTTCCTTTTACGCGAAACTGGATCCCGTGACCTGGTATTTCTTCGTAGTTTTCGATCTTTCCTTTTTCTACCGGCCCGTTCGCTTCTAGTATAGAAAGCGCAATAGGATGGGTAGAATAGCTTTCTCCTAATGCTGCAAATTCCAACAGCTCTTTTTCACTGTACTTTCCTTCTGTTTCTATTTTAGTAACTTTGAAATTTCCTTTTGTAAGCGTTCCTGTTTTGTCAAAAACAATAGTAGTGACTTGATTTAGGGCTTCTAGATAGTTTCCCCCTTTAATCAAGATTCCATTTTTCGACGCTCCCCCAATTCCTCCGAAAAATCCTAAAGGAATAGAAATAACAAGAGCACATGGACAAGATACAACAAGGAAGATCAGCGCTCTATAGACCCAAGTAGAGAAGCTTTCTCCTAGAATAATCGGCGGTAATATTGCCAGTGCTAATGCGATGAACACCACAGCCGGCGTATACACAGCAGCAAACTTTGTAATAAACTTTTCTGTAGGCGCTTTTTTGCTTCCTGCATTTTCCACCAAGTCCAGTATTTTTGCAATAGTGGAATCTGCATATATTTTTTCTACCTTTACCTTTAAAAGTCCGTTTTTGTTGATCATGCCTGAAAGAATTTTAGAGCCGGATTCTACATCACGGGGCAGAGACTCTCCAGTGATCGCCGAGGTATCCAAGGAAGAAACTCCCTCGATGACTTCGCCGTCAAGTGGAACTCGTTCTCCCGGTTTTATCAGTATAATATCTCCAACTTTTATTTCTTCCGGCGCTGTTTGGAGAATCTCTTCTCCCTGTACGAGATTTGCATACTCTGGACGGATTTCCATTAAAGAAGAGATGGATTTTCTGGAACGATGAACAGCCACATCTTGGAACAATTCTCCGACTTGATAGAAGAGCATAACTGCAACTCCTTCCGGATACTCTCCTACGGCGAATGCCCCTATGGTTGCCACCGCCATTAAAAAGTTCTCATCGAATACTTGTCCTCTGCGGATATTCTGCACTGCTCTCCACAGTACTTCGCCTCCTACTAAGGCATAAGCTGCTAGAAAGATTCCTAAACGAACGGTTCCTTCCGAAGGATACAACAGACCGAAGAAATAAAGAACCGCTCCTGCTATTAATGGAATATATTCTTTTTTATCCAGCCCTTCTTCTTCCGTTTCTTTTTCCCAAGCTTCGATCTCTACCTGGGGTTCGATTTCTTTTACAATTTGTTCTATCCTTGGATAGAGTTTCTTTATACTGCCCCTTCTTTCTGTTTCGATTTTCAGCTTTTGGCTCATAAAATTAACAGATGCGCTGGCTACTCCCTCCATTTTCCCGATGGAAACTTCCATCTTGCTGGCGCAGTTCGCTCAGCCAAGCTCTTTTAAACGATAAGTATAGATATTTTTAGAGGAATCCTTCTTATCTGCGGATTCCAAATTTGTATTTTTAAAAAGTTCTTTTTCCATTTCCTACTCCTTCTCCCGAATATGTTCAAGACCCATGTTCAATATTCTCTCGATATGATCGTCGTCTAAGGAATAATAGACGATTTTTCCATCTCTTCTATTCTTAACAAGGCGGGCTTGTTTTAAGACTCTCAGCTGATGGGAAATCGCCGACTGCGTCATATTTAATAGAAAAGCGATATCGCAGACACACATTTCTGATTTGGATAAAGCCTCTAAGATACGTATTCTCGTAGAATCGCCAAAGACTTTAAAGACTTCTGCCAGATCATATAAATGATCTTCCTCAGCCATGGAGTTTTGAACTTTATTTACAACATCTTCATGGATGACATCGCAGTCGCAGCGATCTATCTCTTTTTCTTGTTTCATTTTAAGCCCCTCTTTCATTTGAATGATTGAACGATTGAACAGTTATTCATATGTATAGGATAAAACTTTTCCTTCCTTCTGTCAATCTTTTTTCAAAAAAAACCGCCTTGTAAGAGACGGTTTTTTATAAAATTCCTCGAAATTCTTTTCTAAGCCTTATAAAAAGAATAGCAGCTCTTATAGTCAGATCAAAGGCTATAGCAAGCCATACTCCTAAAATATCCATTCCAAACACCATCCCCATTACATAGATTCCAACTACTCGAAGTCCCCAGACTCCGATAATCGTACTATATAAAGGTGTTTTCGTATCGACGATTCCCTGCAGAGCTCCTGTAAAGACAATCCCAAGCGCCAAAGGAATCTGGGCAAAGGCATCTACCCGCAAAGCCGTTGTTATTTTTGCCACCGCTTCCAGATCTTCTGTAAAAACAAAGGCCGCTTTTGTTCCAAATAGATATAATATCATTCCGCTTATTACAGCGATTATAATCGAAATCCCGATAATACTCTTCAGATATTCCAATCCTTCTTCTTTATCTTTTCTTCCAAAACAGTTTCCCATGAGAATCGCCGCTGCCGTTGATAAGCCATAAGCGGGCATATAGAAGAAGCTTTCAATATTTCCTGCTATTACATGGGCGGCATATGTCTTTATCCCGATCATGGCGATCAGACTATAGTAGAGTACCTGACCCAATCTCATAACAAGCCGCTCCAAGGCTGCTGAAATAGACAGAAAAATCATTTCCTTATAATTTGTGTTTGTATAAATCTCTTTTAAAGATAGAGAAAAACCTTTCTTTTTCAGCACTTGAAACATAAAAAAACAGCCCAGCGCTCTGGATATTACCGTCCCGATAGCCGTTCCCAGTACTCCTAGAGGAGGAATAACCCCCCAGCCGAAGATTAGTATGTAGTCGATTCCTACATTAAAAATATTGACTAATGTATTCACAATCATAGGCCTCTTGGTATCTCCAGAAGCTCTAATCACTGCAGCGAGAGAGGTTAAAAGGGAAATAAATACAGAAGCACTTCCCACTACATATAAAAAAAGTTTCCCTTCCCGAAGGACTTCTCCTTCTGCGCCCATGATCTCAAGGACCTTTCCTCCTAAAAGAAGGGTTGCTATTCCAAAAACGGCTCCAGACAGGATCGCCAGCACTGTAGACTGTATAAAGAATTCCTTTGTTTTTTCTTTTTTTTCCTGCCCCGATGCTTCTTGCAATCAAAGAGGAAGTCCCGGTTCCCAAAGCAGTAAACACTGCCAGATATACCATCATAAGATTGTTCGCCATACCTACAGCTGTGACGGCAATAAGACCTATTTTCGAGATCATCCAAGTATCCACAAAGCCTACCAGAGCGTGAAGTATATTCTCCACTGCAGCAGGGAGAGCCAGCTGAAAGATCTCTTCTTTTTTTCCTTTCATAGTCTGCCTCTTTCTATTTTAAAAACTGATTTAAGGCCTCGTTAAATTCTTTCAGCACCTCTTCGTCATCTTCTTTTACTGCATCCACAACACAGTGATTCATATGATCTAAAAGAATAATCTTTCCCACATTGTTAATGGCAGAACGAACTGCGGAAATCTGAATTAAAATCTTGCTGCAGTCTTCCCCTTCTTCGATCATTCTCTTTATAGACTCTAAATGGCCGATCGCTCTTGACATCCTGTTAATCACTTTCTTTGTATCCTGATGTTTATGTTCTTTTTCCATAGCGTCCTCCTTATCCCCCTAGGGGGGTTATTTTTATTAGGATACATCATTTTAAGAATACTCGCAAATATTCTCTTTCTTTTACACAGATTTTACAAAAATCATATTGACAACTATCTATGGGAGTTTTATACTACAGATAGATACTCATCAATGAAAGAGGTGAAGACATGGAATTAAAAGAAACGGCCTTAAACTATAAAGAAATTTCTGAACAATTAAAGACTCTGACGGATCCGAACCGTCTTATGATTATCGAAATGCTTTCCTGCGGAGAATTATGCGCCTGCGAAATTTTAGAAAAGCTTCATATCACCCAGCCCACATTATCCCATCATATGAAAAGTCTTTCCGAGTCGAATATTGTAAAAAGCCGAAAAGAAGGAAAAAATACTTACTATCAGTTAAATCAAAAAGAAATTGAATCCTTAAACGGCTTTCTTCAGACTATTTTTAAGGATACGGAAAACTGTATCTGCAGAGGGTGAAAAAAAAGACTAAAAGAAAGTGTGGAGTGTGATAGAGGGGAGAGGGGAGTTGTGGAGGAAAAATGAGAGGAGCGTTCATTTTTCTACATCGTAAAAAATAGGATGGTTTTTTCTAGAACGAAACTTGATTTTAATGTATAGAGTATCCCTTGCTTTAGGGTATTCTTGTTTTATAAAATAATCTTAATAAAAATATTTTGTTATTAATACTAATTCTTCGAAAGGAGAATATATTTTTTGATTTTCATATAGATAAGTATCTATATAATAACTAGGAGGAATGTTTATGGGTTCTAAAAAATTGCAAACTGGGGGAATTAGTTTTTTTGAAAAATACCTTACTTTATGGGTGGCTCTTTGCATGGCTGCCGGTATTTTAATCAGTGTCTATCTCCCTGTAATACCGGACTTTTTAAATCAATTTACTTATGCGGAGATCTCCATTCCTATCGCTATTTTGATCTGGGTTATGATCTATCCGATGATGATGAAGGTGGATTTTAAAAGCATTACCGGCGTCGGCAAAAATCCTAAAGGTTTATTTATAACATGGATCACAAACTGGCTGATCAAGCCTTTCACAATGTATGCAATAGCATCTTTCTTTTTCTTCCTGGTCTTTAAAAGTTTTATCCCGGAAGAATTAGCAAGAGATTATCTTGCAGGAGCAGTTCTCTTGGGTGCTGCCCCTTGTACGGCGATGGTCTTTGTCTGGAGTTATTTAACAAAGGGAAACCCTGCTTACACCGTTGTGCAGGTAGCGACAAATAATCTTATCTTGATTTTTCTTTTTATCCCCATCGTAAAGCTTCTTCTAGGAGTCAGCGAAGTAGTTGTTCCTTGGGATACATTGATTTTGTCTGTAGTACTTTTTGTAGTAATCCCCCTTATCGCTGGGGTAATTACCAGAATTTATATGATTCATAGAAAAGGAGAGGATTATTTTAATAATCACTTTGTGAAAAAATTCAGCAATACTACAACCATAGGACTGCTTTTGACACTGGTTATTATTTTCTCTTTCCAAGGAAGAACGATTATAGAACATCCTCTTCACATTCTTCTAATCGCTATTCCTTTAACGATACAAACCTTTCTGATCTTCTTTATCGCTTATCTTACTGCGAGAGCCGTAAAACTGCCTTTCGCAATCGCAGCCCCTGCGGGGATGATCGGAGCATCGAATTTCTTTGAACTGGCTGTAGCGGTAGCCATCGCTCTTTTCGGAGCATCCTCTCCGGCAGCACTGGCAACAACTGTGGGTGTCTTGGTGGAAGTCCCTGTTATGCTTGCCTTGGTAAAGATCGCAAACTCTACATCACACTGGTTTAGGAGGGTCTAAATGAAAGCAAAGGTCGGGTTTATATGTGTACACAATTCCTGCAGAAGCCAAATGGCGGAAGCCCTTGGTAAACTCAAATCTTCGGATACCTTCGACAGCTATTCTGCCGGTACAGAAACTGTCCCTGAAATCAATCAAGATGCAGTAAAGATCATAAAAGAGCTCTATAATTACGATATGTCGGGTCAGAAGTCCAAACTATTAACTGAACTTCCCCCTCTAGATATTGTGATTACAATGGGCTGCAATGTAAACTGTCCTTTCCTTCCCTGCAGCTATCGGGAAGACTGGGGTCTCGACGACCCTACCGGCAAAGGCCATGAGGAATTCGAAAAAACAGCGAGATTAATTGAAGAAAAAATAGCAGATCTGAAAAAGAGAATTGATAATGGAACAATTCCATTGGAAAAGGAGTCTTAGAATATGAAAAAAATGGAAATATACGAACCAGCTATGTGCTGTACAACAGGAATCTGCGGAGTCTCGGTAGATCCTGAACTCCTTCGAGTAGCAGCGGTCATCGACAACTTAAGAAAAGCCGGAGCAAAAATCAAACGTTATAATCTAAACAGCGCACCGATGAAATTTATAGATAATAAAAAGGTCAACGATTATATACAAACAAAAGGAGCAGAGGGTCTTCCTATCGTCTTAGTCGATGGAGAAATTGTTCTTGAACAAAAATATCCATCTGATGAAGAATTCGAAGATCTTTTATCCCTTCCCAGAGGTCTTTCTAAAGCTTCTAAAGAAAAAGAAGAAGTTATAGAAAACCCCCGAACAAACTGCTGAGGTTAATCATGATATTATTTAGTCTAAATAATTTAAAATTGACAAAATACCTTTTCTTTACTGGAAAAGGAGGCGTCGGAAAAACATCTACAGCTTGTGCAGCTGCTGTAGAGCTTGCCGATAAAGGAAAAAAGGTACTTTTAATCAGTACTGATCCTGCATCAAATCTCCAAGACGTGTTCTCGAAAAAATTAGACAGCAAAGGAACTCCCATCGAAGAAGTACCGGGTCTTACTGTAGCGAATCTCAATCCTATAAAAGCGGCTGAAGAGTATCGGGATTCTGTACTTGCACCTTACCGGGGAAAACTTCCGGACTCTGTCCTTTCTTCTATGGAAGAGCAGCTTTCTGGATCCTGTACTGTTGAAATCGCTGCATTTAACGAATTTTCGAACTTTATCACAAATAAAGATGTAAAGAGAGAATACGATCATATTATTTTTGATACTGCACCTACAGGCCATACCTTGCGAATGCTGCAGCTTCCTTCTGCATGGAGCAGCTTTATCGATGAAAGCACTCACGGCGCTTCCTGCCTTGGACAATTAGCAGGGCTGGAAGATCAAAAAGACATGTACCGCTTGGCTGTAGAAACTCTGTCGGATGGAAAACGCACCACATTGATCTTAGTGACGAGAGCCGAAGAATCTCCGCTTAAAGAAGCTTCTAGGGCCTCCGCTGAACTTTCAGAAATCGGTGTGAAAAATCAGCTTCTTATCATAAACGGACTGATTACAGAACATAACGACCCTGTGTCCGAAAGCTTCTATCAAAAGCAGCAGAAGGAGTTAGAAAAGAAACCAGCTTCTTTATCCTCATTAAAAACATGCTATATCCCTCTTCGGGCCTATAATATTACCGGAATCGAAAACGTAAGATCCTTACTGAAAGAGGATCATTATCAGACCCCAGAAGAAACCCTTTTAACAGAAAACCCAAAAAAACTCCAGGATATTATCGATCGTCTGGATAAAGAAAATAAGAAAGTAATCTTCACTATGGGAAAAGGCGGGGTTGGCAAAATAACTATCGCTGCAGCTATCGCTTTAGGCTTAGCAGACAGAGGAAAACAGGTTCATCTTGTTACTACCGATCCTGCAGCCCATTTGCAATACGTTATCCAGGACAGCGAAAATCTTACAACAAGCTTTATTGATGAAGAAAAAGAATTAGAAAAATACAAAGAAGAAGTTCTATCAAAAGCGAGAG
>JAAZME010000109.1 GCA_012798975.1 Gallicola sp. | reverse complement strand
TAATAGTGGTCTTCCCTGTTCCAGGGCCGCCGGTGATTATAAGAATCTGTTCTTCCAAAGAAGAGCGTATCGCTTCTTTTTGTTCTTCTGAGAAGGAAAGGCGATACTTCTTTTCCAGCTCTTTCCAGCGGTTTTCCAAATCTACATCGATAATTTCTTTTCGACTGGCTATCTGGGCAATTTTCCCGGCAACTTTGATTTCCGCATCATAATATTCCGGAAGGTAGAGAACTTTCTCCTCGCCGGCATATTCGATCAGTATCAGATTTTCCATCATCGCTTCTACAAGCATCTCTTCGATATCTTCTGCTTTTAGATTCAATAATCTAGAGATTCTCTCCAATGCATAATCGTAAGGCATATAGCAGTGCCCGTTAGACTCCGCCTCCTGTTTTAAATAATAAACACAGCCGGATTTTATACGAAAAGGAGAGGAAGGATCCAGCTGATTTCTCAAGGCGATACTGTCTGCTGTTTTAAAACCGATACCCCAGATATCATTGACCAGCTGATAAGGATTTTCTTCGATTTTTTGTATCGTTTCATCCTGATATTTATCGATGATTTTTTTGCTTTGAGCCATGCCGATACCAAGCCTCTGGAGATAAAAATAGACTTCCTGTGTCTGTCTTTGATCTTCTAAAGCCAACTTAATATCCTCAAACTTCTTTTTGCCGATCCCCTCCACTTCCATGAGTCTGGATGGATTTTCTTGGAGAATCGCCAGTGTATTTCTTCCGAAAGCTTTTACAATACGCTTCGCCATGGTTTTGCCCACATGGGGCAGGATTCCGCTTCCTACATATTTTTCGATGATTAGAGGAGAAACTTTTCCAGATTTCTCAACATCGGACACTTGAAGCTGCTCTCCGTATTTATCGTGATAAATCCATTCCCCCTCCATACTTATTTCTTCGCCTTCTATAATAGGGGGCATTTGGCCTGTAGCCATGACTTCTCCATCTTCTGACTCAACGCGGAGGACTCTATAATTATTCTGTTCGTTTTCGAAAACGATGGATTTTACGATTCCTTCTATCTTCATAGCTCCTCCCGGCATTTTCTTCAAAAAAAACCGGTATAAATGATCTCCCCTTTATACCGGCTTTCTATAATACTATTAGATCATTATTCTTCGATACGATCTATTTTTGCTCCTAATCCTCTAAGCTTTCCTATAATATCGTCGTATCCGCGATAGATGTGATAAGTTTCGCCTATTTTCGTTTCCCCTTCTGCTGTAAGTCCAGCTAAGATCAAGGCGGCACCTGCTCTAAGATCCGTTGCTTTTACTTCAGCTCCTCGAAGTTTCGGAACTCCTGCAATCTGTGCTTCTTTCCCTTCAGTGGCAATAATCGCCCCCATTTTTAAAAGCTCGTCCACATGCATAAAACGGTTTTCGAAGACTGTTTCGGTAACTGTTGATTGTCCTTCGCAGATGGAAAGCAGTGCCATAAACTGAGCTTGAACATCTGTCGGAAATCCTGGATAAGGAAGAGTTTTGATATTTGCTCCGATGAGTTTTTTGCCTTTTCCAACAACACGAACCTTATCTTCATCTTCCATATCAAAAACTTCGCAGCCTACTTCTCGAAGTTTCGCTATAATCGGCGAAATATGGCTGACGATACAATTTTCTATCGTAACATCGCCTTTCGTCATAGCAGCTCCTACCATATATGTTGCTGCTTCGATTCGATCCGGGATAATAGGATGGGTTGTACCGCCTAACTTCTCTACACCTTTGATTCGGATTGTGGAAGTACCTGCTCCTTTGACATCCCCGCCTAGTTTGTTTAAAAAGTTGGCAAGATCTACAATCTCAGGCTCTTTTGCCGGATTTTCGATTACGGTTTCTCCCTCTGCCATGGAAGCTGCCATCATAATATTCTGTGTTGCTCCAACGGAAGGAAAGTCTAAATAAAGTACAGTTCCCTTTAGTCCGTTTTCTGTTTTCGCTTCGATCTTTGTTGAATCGCTTACAATCTCCGCTCCTAATGCTTTAAAACCTTTTAAATGAAGATCTACCGGTCTCATTCCTATAGCACATCCTCCAGGAAGGGATGTCTTTGTTATGCCGAATCTCGCTAATAAAGGTCCCATCACTAAAAAAGAAGCCCTCATTTTGCTCATCAGGTCAAAAGGAGTTACGTAGCTTGTCAGATTTGAAGAATCGATTTTGATCGTTCTTTCATCCAAGTACTCTACCTTTGATCCTAGATGTTCCAATACCTGCAAAATAACACTCACATCGTTGAGCTTAGGCACATCTTCTAATATAATAGGTTCTGTTCCCAATAATGAAGCTGCAATAATAGGCAAGGCTGAATTCTTTGCGCCGCCTATTTTTACTGTCCCTTCTAATGGACCATTATTCGAAACTATAATTTTCTCTTCCACTCGTCAACCCCCCGATTAATTTATATCTAACTTCTCTAATTTTTGTCTTATTGTTTTATTATATCATAAAGACTATGGCTTTCCTATGTTATTCAACGTCTAAGAAGTTCTAAGATATCAACAAAAAGTCAACAACCCCTTTACATTGTTACTAGTTAGTGATATTATAGTTATAGAAGTTCAAAAACTATCCATCTACTTAAATGTTGAAAGGAGATATTCATGTTTAAAACAAATAGAAAATCAGTACAAGGCTATAGAACACAAGACGGTGCCGGCGTAAGTCTAGTGAGGGTTCTTTCTACAAAAGATGTAGAAGATTATGATCCCTTCCTAATGATGGACTCTTTTGATTCTACAGATCCTGAAGATTATTATAGAGGATTTCCTATGCATCCCCATAGAGGAATCGAAACAATCACTTATTTGATCCATGGCGAAATCGACCATGAAGACAGTTTAGGAAATAAAGGAACGATTCATGACGGCGATTCTCAGTGGATGACAGCCGGCAGCGGTATTCTTCATCAAGAAATGCCTCAGGAAGCCGAAAGAATGCTGGGTCTTCAAATCTGGCTTAATCTTCCTAAATCCGAAAAAATGACTTCCCCGAAATATTTTGATATTAAGGGAGAAGATGTTCCTGAAGTAAAAACAGAGGATTATACAGTAAAGGTAATCTCTGGAAAATTCGAAGATGCCCAAGGGGCAAAACCTCATCATATTCAAGCAACCATCTTTGATATCGACTTGAAAGACGGAAAAGAAATCGAGATTCCTTCTTCTTCAGATGAAAGCGCATTTGTCTTCACAATCCTTGGAGAAGCAGAAATCAACGACGAACTTATTAAAGAAAAAACAGCAGTTTTGTTTAGAAGAGACGGAGACAGTATAAAAATCAAAGCCTCTAACGGAGATACTAGAGTCATCTACTTCCAAGCACCTGCTCTAAGAGAACCTATCGCTTGGGGAGGCCCTATCGTAATGAATACAAACGAAGAATTAAACCTTGCCTTCCAAGAATTAAAAGACGGAACCTTCATAAAAGAACAACCTGAAGGAGAGCTTTAGAAAAAAGAGTGGTAGAGCGGAGTTGAAGTAGGAAAGCGGACAAACACCGCTTTCTTTTTTTAATAAAAAATAGAACTTCGCATTTATCCGCTTAAATTCAAGTATATAAATATATTATGTATCAGCTTTACTGATTTAATAAAGTCGATTCATTTTTAATTTGAACAATAATTCAGTTATACCAACTGCCTGCAGAAAACAATTATCTGTTTCTTATTAAATGCAGAAAATAAACGCTTTTATTATTTTGACAACCACTCCCCTCTCAACACATTCACACTGTTTCTAAGCTCTTTCTTCTCTATTGTCCGTAT
>JAAZME010000056.1 GCA_012798975.1 Gallicola sp. | reverse complement strand
TGATCCGATTTTTCTGAGCTTGCAATATCCATAACGATTTCAATCAGCTCTTCTTGAGTGTAATCTAAAGAATAATCATTTAAGAATAAGAGTACTAGCATAGAATGGATACCTATTCGTTTATTACCATCTAAAAAAGGATGGTTTTTGATGATAGAAAATCCAAGATGAACCGATTTTTCGATAGTGGTAGGATAGAGTTCTTTTTCGTCAAAGGTTTGGTAAGGAGCGTTAATGGAAAGGTCCAATAAGTTATCATCTCGAATACCTCCAGCACCTCCAAATTCCGTTATCAGCTGTTGATGAAGAAGCAGAATGTGGGACTTATTAAGTTTTTTCATTTCGCAAGAATCTTGTAGGCTTCTTTATTCTTTTTTATTAACTTTTTAGATATTTCTAAAATGTCTTCATCTCTAGACGTTTCGTTCTCTTCAAATTCCTTATATTCAATTAGGATATATTTAGGGGTATTGTTTTTTAAAATAACAGCAGAACCTTTTTCGTCTACTAAGCGAGCTACTTTAGAAAAGTTTTGATTTGCTTCAGTAATCGAAACCATAGTATCTGTATTAATTTTCATAGAATCACCTTCCTATTCTAATTATACCCTAAATAGGATATATAAAGCCTAGAATTCGAGATTAAAATTTAAAATAAAAAAACAGGGTGAAAGCGTAATCTTTCACTCTGTTTTTTTGATACACTGATTTAAATCAAATTTTTCTATTTCTAAATTCGTTTTAAAAGGGATCGCTGTTCGTCCCATACCTTCTAGAGCCTCTATCGATAGTTGATAGACTTTTGAATTATTATGGCTTCTCGCAGTGAGAAGTCTGTTTTTTGTGTCATAAGCGCAGATATAGCGGGTGTAGGTGTGATACTGATGGATATCGCTATAGAACATCCCCTCTGACATCTTCATCATTTCCATAATGGTATAAGAGGCTTCTAGAGCTTCTCTCGTACCTTTTGGCTTAACGTGAGTTTTATTCAGATAATAGGCTTTGATGAAACGGCTTACGGGATCATAGCCTCCTGGAAGATCTTTTGCACCTTTAAAATACTCGATATTATTCGGGTCCATGCATTTGTGAAGTCTTTTGATATGGCGGGGGAAGGAGGGAGAGTTGGTCATGACCTTATAAGGGTTTTCAAAATAGATGTACTTTCCTTTTTCAGGCTGAACCACCACGCATCTTCCCGTTGTATCTACAAAGATATGGTGGAAATCAGGACAGATGATTTTATTTCCCTCGCTGTCCTTCGTAGAGACGCGGATATTCGGAAGATCCGCGACTAATTCCTCGACGTTTTTAAAATTCGTTAAGGCGTAGTTTAAATAATCAAGACTTGAAATGTTGAATTTGCTTTCGTCTACATGATCCGCATGGATATTCATCGCATGAAAATAATTCGTACAGCCTACGAGTCCGTGTTCATTGACTCCGTCTTTTAAAGGATCGTAATTATAAAAGGCAAGGCCTAATGCTTTGTATTTTGCTTTCAAATCATTGCCCAGCAGATCTTGCCCGTAAGTATAACCTTGAGGCAGGTAGAGCACATTATATTCTAGGGGGACTTCATAGTCTAAATTTCGTGCAAGAACAGAGCCCCCGTTATAGTCCATTACAATTGTTGTACACATAAAGACACCTCTTTCTCAATATATAACTATACCATAAATAAGTTGGTGCAAGGCGATTTCTAAAAGGGTGACAAGAAGATTACAATTAATAAACAGAAAGGTTACAACTTAATAAATAATATAAAAAATTAGTTTATTGGTTAATAAATTAACTTTAATAGGGTATATATTTATTAGCAGGAAATGCTAAAACATTTTGAAAGAAACGGGAGGGAGTTACATGAAAAAAGTATTAGAATTAACCTTATTAACAGCAATTATATTTCTATTAGGAACAGTGGCTGCCTTCCCGTCTTCTGCCCAAAAGATGAATGTAACGAGAATTGAAGGAAGAGACCGATACGAAACAGCAGTGAAATTAAGCCGATATACCTATATGGCATCTCCTAAGGCGATCGTTGCGACTGGAGAAGATTTTCCAGATGCCTTAGCTGGAGGAAGTCTTGCAGCACAGCTTGATATCCCCATTCTTTTAACAGAAAAAAACAAGCTCAATCCTTTAGTTGAAAAAGAACTAGAACGCTTAGGAACAAAGGAAGTATTTATACTGGGCGGCGAAGGGGCAGTAGGAAAAGAAGTGGAAGAAGAATTAGAAAAAACAACAGAAGTAAAAAGAATAGCAGGCCGAAACCGCTACGAAACAGCGAATGAAATAAGCAATATGCGTTATGAATACAGAAAAGATAAGTCCATAACATTTCCAGGAGATTTTTATGTATTTGTAAGCGGTACATCTTACCCAGATGCTTTAGCAGCAGCTCCTCTTGTAGGGCAGATTAATATAGAAGATGCGTTAAATGTCTATCTTTTATTAGCACAGCCGGATCAAAATGTATCCGGTTCTACAGTAATCGGAGGACCTCAAGCCTTTAGTTTTCCAGTGGATGGTTATAATAGCGAAGAAGGAAACCGTGTTTACGGAGAAAACCGTTTCAGTACTGCAGTAGAAGTAGCGAAAAGGTATCCGATAGACGTTGGCAAAAAAGTCGAAACGATTATCTTAACAAATGGCATGAACTATCCCGACGCTTTAGCAGCAGCCCCACTAGTAAGCAATCGAAATGCAGCGATATTATTAACAAAAACAGGATCTTTACCTAAAGAAACAAAGGATTATTTAAAAGAAGAAGATATCCAAGATGTTATTATTATCGGAGGAGAAAGTGCAGTTTCTGAAAGTGTAGTTCAGGAAATAAACGATATAAAATAAGAGATTTTAATAGAAGACCCCTTAATGCAGATATAAAAATGCTTTAGGGGTCTTTATGCTTCTAAAACTAGGATTGGAGTATAATACACAAAAGTCCTCTTCCTCGAGAATATTCTTTTAGAGATAAATAGAGTTTGAAAACAAAAAGCATGTTTTGTTTCTAAGAAGAAGAATGTTCATAGAAGAAGAAAGGTTTGATATTATTACTAACTAGTGATATAATAAAAGCAAGAAAGAAAGCAGTTTCTTTCAAATAAAAAAAGAGGTGCGTAAAATGAGCGATTTCAGAAAAATTGATGAAGTATTAAAAGGACCAGCTCCTCATTGGGTAGGGAATGGTTTTCGAGTAAAACAATTCTTCCCAAAAGACAGAGGAGAGTCTATCTTTGAAAGAACATCGCCTTTTTTATTATTAGATTATAACGAGCCTTATTATTTTCAAGCGACTCCTTTTGAGACAGGAGTAGGTCCCCATCCTCATAGAGGTTTTGAAACGGTGACGTTTTCATTAGCAGGAAAGGTGGAACATGGAGATAATAAAGGAAATACAGGAGTTATAAATCCTGGGGACATTCAGTGGATGACAGCTGGGTCCGGGATTCTCCATAAAGAGTATCATGAGAATGAATTTGTAAAGAAAGACCGTGTTTTCCATGTGATACAGCTTTGGGTAAATCTTCCAGCAAAGGATAAAATGACGGAGCCGAATTACCAAGCGATCACAAAGGATCAAATGGGTAAATACTCTATCCCTGAAGAGGGCGGAGAGGTAATTATTTACGCAGGGGAAGCCTATGGAGTAAAAGGTCCGGCAAAAACATTTTCGCCGATAAATATCTACAAGATCAATCTAAAAAAAGGAACAGATTTTCGCATTCAAGAGCCGGAAGGTTTTAATACAGGATTTTTAGTGATCGGCGGCGAAGTGGAAATCAACAAAGAGGCAACTGTTGAATTTGGAAACTTTGTATTGTTTGATAGAGAAGATAAAGAGATAGCGATTCAAAGTATAGAAGAAGAATCAGAGATTATGGTTTTTAGCGGAGAACCGTTAAATGAACCTGTTGCTGCAGCGGGTCCTTTTGTGATGAATACAAGAGAGGAACTTGTGGAAGCCAGCAGAGACTTTAGAGAAGGTGTATTCGGTTCGCCGATATTTTAAAGTGATAGAAATCAAGAGGTATCTTTCCCGCAGAAAGAACCTCTTTTTTTATGAGCAAAAAAAGAAAGAGGGTATTGTATTCAATAGAAATACCCTTTACAATAGTATTCCAAAATTAAAGTATTTCTAACAATATTATGTTAAAATGAAGAAAATTCGATACAAAAGAAAGGGTGAAAACAGCAGGTATGAAAGCGAAAAATATTGACCTTACTCAAGGGCCTATTGTTAAAAATTTAATTCGGTTTTCGATTCCTTTGTTATTAAGTTCTATACTGCAGCAGCTTTATAGTACAGCAGATCTTCTTATCGTGGGAAGATATGGCGGGCAGAGAGATATGGCAGCGATCGGTGCGACGGGTTCTTTGTCTTATTTGATCGTAGCCTTCTTTTTTGGATTATCCTTAGGAACCTCTATTTTGACAGCACAGTTTTATAGTGCCAAGAGAGAACGGAAACTCTATGAGGTCGTACATACAACCTTTGCCATAGCCGTTTTCGGCGGATTTGGGCTGATGGTCTTAACCTATATTGCTACGCCGTGGTTGTTAAGGCTAATGGCGACGCCTGCGGATATATTTGATAGTGCTTCTCTTTATATGAGGGTGTATTTTTTAGGGGTTATCCCTATGCTTGTCTATAATATGGGTTCAGGAATTCTTCGTTCAGTAGGAGATAGCGAACGGCCTTTCTATTATTTAGCAGCGGCGGCCTTTTTAAATATAGTCTTCGATTTAATACTTGTGAGAGGATTTGGAATGGGTGCCTTCGGAGCGGCAATCGCTACAACTGTTGCTCAGATCGGATCGGCAGTTCTTGTGTTTATCGCTTTGGTGAAGGCGGAGGACAGTTATCGACTGATTCCAAAAGAGATCAAGTTTTATCCGGAGAGTTTAAAAAATATTTTGAGAATTGGTGTGCCGGCGGGTCTTCAGGGAATGGCTATCACTCTTTCCAATGTAGTGATTCAGTCTAAAATCAATCTCTTCGGAACGGACGCGGTAGCAGGTATAGCAGCTTCTTCTAGAATTGACGGATTTATATGGCTGTCGATTTCAACGATTTCCCAAGGGATTACGATTTTTACAGGGCAAAATATTGGAGCTCATAAGTTTGACCGTTTAAAGAGAGGATTTAAAATCGCCTTAGCCATGATTACAGTTGTAACAGGTGTTCTTCTTACACTTATTCTGCTTACTCGATTCCAGCTGATGAAGCTCTTTAATTCCAACCCGGCAGTGATCGAATACGGAGCAAATATGCTTATGATCCTCTGCTCATTTTATCTTCTTTATGCATGGGGCGAGATTATATTAGGATTTGTTCGAGGAGCTGGAAATACAGCAGCGGCGATGATTATAACATTAACCTGCTTTTTGTTTATCCGAGTAGCATGGATTTATATTATGCTAAATCAGGTTTTCTCTATATATACAGTTCTTTGGAGCTACCCTGTAACTTGGCTGATCTATGCTGTCATTTCCGCTGGCTACTTCAAAATGCGCTTTTGGAAAGATCTTCCAGTGAAGTAGGAAAAGACAGGCGTGACTGCTGCGCAGCACAGGCGCCACGCTTAAAAGCGGCCAGGCGGGATCCCTAACGGGACCCAGGCAAGGACCACGTTGCGACCCAGGAATAGATATGAATAAAGAGTGTGAGAGAGGAGAGGAAAAGAAAGTGTGGCCGATCATTTCTAGCCAAGAACGGAAAATCGCCGTCCTTGGGAAATGAGCGACATGAGCTAGACCTAACTTAGTTTTCGAAGAAAACTTTAGTAGGTCTGGTGCAACTCGTTCTCCAAATGTGTTTTTTTCATTTGGCTAAGAACGATCTGCTGACCTGCAACCAAATCAAAATACCTGATTTGGGCTAGGGCTTCAGAGAGTGAAAGAGTGAGAGAGCGGAGTTATGGATAAAAAACGAAAAGTTCATTCG
>JAAZME010000282.1 GCA_012798975.1 Gallicola sp. | reverse complement strand
TTCATATGCTCTAAAATTCTCTCGTATTCGTTTGGCGTCAGCTCTAAACCCAAAACCTTTTCGATACCTTCGTACATCTCTCGGATCTCGTTGCTGTTTTGAGGAATATACTTCCCTTGATCTGCAGTATGCTCGTAAGGTTCGGTAATTCCTAAATAAAGCTCCCTCATACTTAAAAAAGAATAGGATTCTTCTCCTGTAGCGATTTCTATGTCTTTTTTCACAATCCCTTCGCTCATCCAATAATTCCAAGCGGCCTTCACTTCTTCTGGCGAAAGATTCAAAGCCTCGGCGATTTCTTCATCGCTTACATTTTTTTGTCCATGTATATTTTTGGCATTCTGATAAGCAAACAAATACACTTTTAAATAGTTTCCTTCCGCCAATTGAAGATATTGGTTCAGAAAAATATTTTCTATAGAAGTTTCTCCTAAATCTTGTTTTTCTTGTTCTATCTTAAATCTCATTCTAATTCCTCATTTCAAAACGCCTTGCATCCATTTCCATTAAATAAATTCTTGTCAGCAGTTTGCCTTTATGATATTTAAAATGTTTAAAGAAAGGTTCGTAATAAGGATCCTTAAAATCAATCTCCTGATTTTCAAACTCTCCTAAATATTCGCAAATATATAAAAACCCTATATTCTCATAAGCATGTATGGCCCTGGAATTAAACTCATTGACTTCTAAAAGAATCTTTTTCATTTTCATCTTATAGAAATAATAATTTAAAAGGAGTTTTATACTTTCCGTTCCATACCCTCTGTCTGTATAGTTTGGATCCAGCACAATACCTAAATAGCTTTCCTTTTTAAACAGATTGATATCCTTGATTCCTAAATATCCGATCATTTTCTTTTCTTCATTGTAAATAGCATAATAGGCTCTGCGGAAATTTTTCTTTTTAATATTATACCAATACTGGAGCTCGTTTTTTGACAAATCCCCCAAATTATAATCTTCCAACAGTTTGTTTTCATGAATTCCCCAGAATCTTATTTTCAGGGCGTCTTCATATTCCAGCGGCTTCAATAAAACCCTGCCGCCTCTCATAGATTGATTATTCCCCATATCTCTGTGCAACCTCTTCGCTGATAAGATCTGAGAACTTGGTCATTTTCTTATTAAAGAACAGCTCCACCGTACCTGTAGGTCCATTACGATGTTTTGTAACAATCAGCTCCGCAGTATTCGGTTTTTCAGAATCCTCGTGATAATAATCATCTCGATAGATCATCATCACAAGATCCGCATCCTGCTCGATGGCTCCAGACTCTCTCAAGTCACTCATGATCGGACGATGGTCGGAACGCTGTTCCGGCGCTCTCGAAAGCTGAGAAAGAGCAATAATCGGACAGTTCAAGTCCTTTGCCAAGGCTTTTAGCCCTCTTGAGATATTGGAGATTTCCTGCTGTCTGTTTTCTGTACGGCCTTCCCCGCTCATCAGCTGAAGATAATCGATCATGACCATCTGAAGTCCTGATTTTGCAGAAAGTCTTCTGCATTTCGACCTAAGCTCTGTCAGGGAAATTCCTGAAGTATCATCCACATAAATATCAAGCCCCGACAGTATACTCATTCCTTGACCCAGCTTTGCCCAATCTTTAATCTGTCCGCTTATAATATCTTGAAGATCTATCATGGTAATCGAACTTAAAAGTCTTTGAGTCAGCTGCATCTTGCTCATCTCTAAAGAAAATATTGCGATAGAATGTTTTTCCAACGCAGCACTTAAAGCCATATTCAAGGCAAGGGAAGTCTTACCCATAGCTGGACGGGCGGCTATCAGTACAAGATCCGATTTTTGAAAGCCGGATAAAAGACTGTTCAAGTCTCTTAAGCCTGTGGTGATTCCAGTAAGCCCTCCATCGTTCATGCTCATCTGTTCGATTTGGCTCATGGTATCGCCTACGATTTCCTTTAACGGCTGAAGCCCGCCTCGTACATTTCCCTGACTGATTTCATAGATAGAGCTTTCCGCATATTCAATAACAGAACCTACCGGCTCATTGCTGTATGCTTTTTCCATGATCCCGTCGCTGGAATGAATCAGCTTTCGAAGAATAGATTTATCTTTTACAATCTGACAATAGGAGCGGATATTCGCTGTTAAAACAACAGAACTCGACAAATCCATAAGATAGTCGAGTCCTCCCACCATTTCCAATTTTCCGGCAGTGGTCAGCTCTTCGCTAAGAGTAAGATAATCCACCGGTTCTCCCTTTAAGCCTAAAGTCTGAATACTGCGAAAGATATCACCATGACTTCCTTTATAAAAATCATCTGCTGTTAAAAGCTCGCTGGCTACGTCTACAGCATGTTTGTCTAAAATCATCGACCCTAATACGGAAGCTTCCGCATTAAGATCATAAGGTGCTTTTCTTTCTATTCCATCCATTGTAAACTACTCCTTTACAATCTCTACTTGAAGATTCGCTACAATTTCCGGATATACTCTGATCGGTACAGTTGTTCTTTTCAAAGATTTGATATTTTCTTTTAATTCGACTTTTTTCTTGTCAACTGAAATTCCTTCTTTTTCTAAAGCCTCTGCAATATCTTTCGATGTAATAGCTCCGAAAAGACGATCTCCTTCTCCAGTTTTTGTTTTTATTTTTAATTCAATTTTTTCAATTCTTTCTTTTAAATTTTGAGCCTCTTTAACATTTTCTTGCCGTTTCTGCTCTTCGATCTTCTTTTCTTCTTTCCACTTTGCAACATTTTCTTTCGTCGCTTCAATCGCTAGTTGATTCGGAAGAAGGAAATTGCGGGCATATCCTGTTTTAGCATTTACCAAATCTCCTTCTTTTCCTAAACTTTTTACATCTTTAATCAGTATTACTTTCATTCTCTTCCTCCTTGAAAAAATCATCTATGGCACCCTTTAGAGTTTCTACTGCTTCTTCCATAGTACTGTCTAATTGTGCACCGGCTGAAGTCAAATGGCCTCCGCCGCCTATTTTCTCTAATATTAATTGTACTGAAATTTTCCCTAAACTTCTGCCGCTGATATGAATTCGTCCTCTGCTTCGTGTCAACACAAAGGAAGCATCAATACCAAGGATGCTCATCAGCTCATCTGCTGATACAGAAGCCACTAAGATAGAATCCTCGTTTTCTTCGTCAAATACACCAATCGCAATATTATCTCTATAGATTTTAGCATTTGATACGACTTCGCTTTTGCTTCTGACTGTGGATTCGTCGTCTTTAAACAGATTCTTCACAGCAATACTGTCCGCCCCTTGGCGTTTTAGAATAGACGCTGCTTCAAAGGTTCGTACTCCTGTTTGATAATAGAAGTTTTTCGTATCTACTGTAATTCCTGCCAGGAGCGCTTCTGCCACAACTTGAGGAATTTTTAAGTCATCTGCCATATAGAACAACAGCTCTGTCACCATCTCCGATGCAGAAGATACATAGGTTTCCAGATATGTTATCGTTGCACTGTCTATATAGTCGGCGCCTCTTCTGTGGTGGTCGATTAAGACAACGTGTTCTGTAATATCAAGTAAATCAGCACATTCCAAAGATGCTCTTCTATGATTGTCAACAATAACCACTAGAGACTTCGGTGTTGCTTTCAGTACCGCTTCATCGCTGTCGATAAAAACTTTCTCATAATCTTTATCGTAATCCATGACCTTTTCATAGATATTTCGAATAGAAGGGACCACTTCATTTAAAACAATGAACCCTTTTCGGTTTTCCATTTTGCAGGCTTCATAAATACCCAAGGCCGAACCAAAAGAATCCATATCCGGGTTTTTATGACCCATAATAAAGACTTGATCTGCTTGGCGGATCATCTGCGCCAAAGCATGGGAAATTACTCTTGCCTTTACTTTATTCCGCTTTTCTAAGGCGTTGTTCTTTCCTCCGAAATAGTGAAGCAGCTCTCCGTCTTTGACGACAACCTGATCGCCTCCCCGGCCGATGGCGATATCCATCGCCGCCAATGCACCCCTGTACAGATCCAAAGGATTAAGGCCTTGTGTATTCACTCCGATACTTAATGTAGGAGGAAGAGTATTGCCTAACTCAATGTCTCTCACTTCATCCAGCACCGTAAACTTGTCAGCCATTATCTTTACTAATTCTCCGTGAGTGACTGTGATTACATACGAATCCTGATCGAACTTTTTAATATACGCTTCATAACGGTGGAAATACTCGCTGATCACCCGGTCGATCTCCGCAAAAACCATCGGCCGCATATCCTCGTCAGTCGCGTCAAAAATCTCATCATAATTATCGACCTGCAGATGCATCGCATTATATGCCTCATTTACAAATCTTCTTCTAATGTCGTTTTCTTTGGAGATATCTACCCCGTATAGAAGATAGATCTCCTCTTTCTTCTCTCCTATATCTTTAAAGAAATTCAGATAAAAGCGATAGCAGCGTTCATGGATCATCATTTCTATAAACTGTGTTTCGTCATCAACAATTTTACTCATCAAAAATTCGTCCACAACTTCATCGATCTGATGATTTATCATCGGTTCTCCAAACTCGAAGCAATCAGAAAACTGGCTGTTGTACCACTTGATCTTCCCTCTCGGAGAGATCATAACCAGCGGGAAAGGCATCGAAAACACTGCTGCCCGTGTTACATCATCGAAATTTTCATTTAACACTTCTATTCCTCGAAAATACTCTAGCTCCCGGCTCTTTCTTCTATTTACGCTTCTCCATACAAGAAGAATCAATAGCACAATAGATAAAGCTGCCAGAGGCGGATAGTTGATAAAGGAGGAGATAATTAAAATCGCAGCTAAAGCGATCACTAAAAAGAGATCGACTCCTTCTATTATTTTATTTTCTTTCATCTTACCCTCCTTAAACGATCCCTAAGATCAAAACATAGATCCAACAAACCAAATACAGCATAAGCTATGCCCATACCCAGCACTAATAAAATGATCAGCGGAAGCAGAATCCGCAGATAAACATTAACCTTGTTTTTTATAATGGAATCTAGCGCTGCAATTCCATTTACCATAAACAAAAAGGAAAAAATCAAATAGGCGTTGAGCATAAGCTCTTTTGAGAATCCAAAATCCATCCTCTGCAGAATATATAATAACACTGCTGTAAAAACCGTCCCGATAATAACGTGTTTTGGAAGACGAAATCCAGATACCCCGGGAATGTCTATAATTCCTATCCCAAGCTTTCGCAGCACTTTTGCAGAGATATAATAATTTGCATAAGATAAGATCCCTGAAATCATTAAAAGAATCCCCGGCAGAAGAACCATCGTATATTCAGCTACCGTTTTCATTACAGCTTCCAAGGATTCTTTATCCCCGGCAGAAATATTCATTGAATTTATCATAGACAGCTGAGAACTCGCATATTGATTTATCGTTTCTCTTAAACTTTCTACAACATTCATTTCATTAAAAGACTGCGCAAAAAAACCAGCTAGCAGTATAAAAAACGCCGTACCTGCTGTACTCCACAAAATAATATTCGATGCTTTCGTATTTTGTCTAATCATAAATCCTAAAGTATGAGAGATAAATACAGTATATATCAATAAAATCGCTGCTGTTTCCATCTCAGAACTCAACAAGATCAAAAGACATGCCAATAGACTTGCTAAAATCCCCCAGACGGGTCCCCTTTTTACATATAACACAATAAAGGGAACGGGTATGATAAAAATAAATATCGGTATCAATAATGATAAGATATATATCATCAAACCAGCGAAACTGCAGACAGCAGCCTCGATTAAAATCTCCGGTCTAATCTTCATTACAACTCCCCTTTCCTAATTGTATTATTATACCATATTTAGAGGATTATGCTTTCGGCTTCCATTCTAGAACTGCATCAATCTCAAACTCTTCATCTGGTTTGAGTTCATAAGGAGTCTCTACAATTTCCGAAAAACTAGGCCCGTTTAATGTAGGCTCCACGCATACATAATCTTCGCTGTCTGACCACACAGCAAAGCGGTTGCAGTTTTTAGTCTTATAATTAAAAATCATATCCGCTGTCTCAAACTCCAGCACATCACCGTCGAAGAAAGTAGTTGCCATCTGTTCATTTGCATTTAATTCTCGATTATGAACTTTAACATAAGATTTTTTTGTTGGAAAATAAGGATGAAAGCCTGGTGCGATTGGCAACACAGTATCTCCAGCATTCTTCAGCTGAAGATTCATACGAAGACTATGTTCGCCGATCTCATACGATAAAAGCATCTTTAAATTCTTAAACTCTTCTATCCCTTCTAAGGAAAGAGTAGAGTAGCTGGCAGCCTTGTTCATAACGTCCCATTTCATATCTCTTCCAAATCCATGAGGCGGAAGACCGTAAGAGTTATCTACCCCGAAATTCGGCACGCAGGGATGGCTCCCTCCTCGTTTTTTCTCTTTCCCGTCGATATTTATAGTCGTACGGGGATAAAGAATATTCTTAACCCCATCTGTTAAAGACTCTATACAACCGCCTTCTGTCTCAGCTTCTAAAACCACATCTTCAAAATCATAATATAATATCATATTTCCTCCTCGAAACGTATTAGCTTAAGTATATCAATTGTAGGGCTTTTATTAAAGCCAAGTCTTTCCATAAAAAGAAGAGGGGAACCACCCCTCTCCTTTTTTCCCTTTAAACTACAGTTTAAGTCCTAGACTAATAATAGGTATAGGCTTCCGCTATTTTTGTGAAACCCTCTTCTTCCAGTTTCAGTTCGATCATTCTTCTTAATTCGTTGGAAGTAATAATATTATTATTCGGTCTCTCTTTGCGGATAGATTCTATAACAGAACTTGTAATCTGTTTGATATCCGAGTCGTTCATATATCCCCCTGCAGAATCGGATGCCTTGATTAAAGAATAGTATAATT
>JAAZME010000082.1 GCA_012798975.1 Gallicola sp. | reverse complement strand
CCGCTTCTTTCACTCTCTTTTGGTTTTCTAAGTCCATAGCGCCCGCGCTAGTTCAGACAAAACACTCTGTAGATGAAAATACTACTTCTGTATTTGGAACGGTATTAACACATTCCTCAATAGCAGGTGCAGGGATTCCGTCTCTGTCTCCTACTATAATGATTTTTTTGTTTTCTAATATACTCACGATATTCCTCCTATGAATATTGATTAATAAGTTTTTGCGGATAGATAATTGAAGCCGGTTTCGTTAGTAGCTCCAGTAATGGCTTGGATTTCGACTTCGATCGTACCGTCATCTTTTAAAGAATCTTCGTTTCCGCCGGCAATAGTGTTGACGACTTCGATATGACCGATGATTTTATCTAATTTTGGCAATTGAATAACTTGGTTTGCATTTCCACCGGTAACTACTGCATTTGCTTTTGGATCTGCATCGGCTAAGGATTGAGAAGCGCCGTCTCTACCGGCATATTCGTCCGTTACAATAACAGTTTTGATTCCTTTTCCTTCGATTTTCTTCGTATTCATAATAAGATCGGTATCTGGATTTCCGAAACCTTCTTGAGAGACGATAACAGCATCTACGCCAAGATATCTTACAAGTTTTGCAGTCCAGTTAGATGATCGTTCTTTATCCATTAGATATACGTTTTCGTTTGTGATAACAACTCCTACGAAGTTATAATCTTTCCCATGACGAGCATATAAATCTTCGATAACACCATTATTCAAGTGAACATATGTCGGGTTTTTGTCGCAGGCTGATACACAGTTTCCGCTGACAATCGCTCCGTCCATAATCTCTGTAGGGTATAGGAACGTTGGAACAATTTGTTTTCCGTCTACACCGTATACATAAGTGTCATGAAGAAGACCTTGTGTTTGCAGCATATATACATAAGCTACTTTTGGAAGAGCAGGGTACTCATGAATTTGTTCAAGAAGGGGTTTTGTTTCATAAACCGTTGTCTCATCGGGAGTCAACTCCTTCGCTAATTCTCCTAGATACGTCGCTGCTTTGAAGCCTACTAAACGAACAGCTCTTTCATGATCATGCTGTTTTAAATCATCAACAGGTTCACAGATGATAACAAGATTGTTTGTTTTTGAGAAAGGTGTGTATTTGGCGCCTTCTCCAGTCATATCGATAATACCTTCTTGGAAACCTACGATTTTACCGGTAGTAACTACAGCCATTCCTTTTGAGGCGTTTGTTTTGCCTTCTCCGACCGTATCGACTTTGCCGATAACACCAGGGAATATTTCGCCAGGACCTTCTACTTTAACTCTTGGTTCTACAACGTCTTTGACAGGTGTAATACGTACACTCTCGCCAGGTCTCGCAATATCAAATTCTATGGATTTGATATGCTCGTCTCCGCTGACAGCGTCTAATAATTCTTCTTTATTTACATAAAGTACGCCGTCTTCAATTTTCGATGAATCAGCAAATTGAATATCCTTTATAAAAATTTTGCCTAATTCTAATCGCATTCTATACCTCCGTTTTAGTTCATTTATTTAGATAAGCTGCAGAGAAGGTGAAGATGATTCTGCGCCTAGTCTATTTGTATTTGTGACAGTTTTAGCCAAGCTGTAAAAAAGTCTGAAAGCGTTTAACTGTTGATAAGACAACACCGTTATTTTAATAAGTAAATAACGAGTTTGTTTATGATTTATTTAATAAAGGTTAAATTATTATCATGAACAGGTAAAAAATAAATTCTGCAACTTTTATTAAGTTAAAATATTATCAAAATACTGTAAAAAAACAATTTTACATTCTAGCAAGAGCGTTGTCGATTAGATCTTTGTCGACAACTTGGAAATCCTCCAGTATTTCGTTGGTCCATTTTATATTCTTGTTAATCTTGTAAAATTTTGTTGCTGTTTCGATCGCTTCTTCAATCAGCTCGATAGAAGTAAAAGAAATAGTATTTGCTTTTTGGATCACGATCGTTCGATAGATCGTTTCGTAGGGTTTTACACTTCCGTAGAGGGGATGGGTCAATAATTCATACCCTAAGTGAAGATGATCTCTTGTCTTTTTTAAAATCCCGATATAATCTGTATCTAGAAACTCCACGTCGTATTTGTCAGTGTAATCTTTAAACATGGGATTGTTTGTAATAATCAGCATTTGTCACCCCCTAAAATAAAAAAACAGAAAGATAAGCACGCCTCATCTCTCTGTCGAATTCTTCAGATTGTAGTCCAGTATCAGTCCTTTTACCTGAGAATTTCAGAGATTTTTTTGGCTAAAAATTTCCTTGTCCCTTCGGTTTCGCTATACGAATCTCCCGATACTTTCATCCTAAATGTATTCAATTTTAAACACTATAATTTATTTCTTATGTTCTGAGTTCATAGTATCATCTCATTGAAAAAAGGTCAACGAAATAGATATAAAGTATTAAAATCAATGTCAAAAAATAAATAATCTCAAAAAAATACCGAGTGTATTTGTAATTCAACACGATGAAAACGATATCACAGATGTGTTTTTTATAAGAAAATTCTTTTTAAAGGCTGTTTTTTTTATAGAGATACAAAATCCCTTGAATCGGTCAAAGAAATTAATGAGGGTGTTCTTATCAGATAGCAGTATAAGAAATATAATTTTGCAGCAGGGAGGAGGTTTTGTTTTTAAAAAGCAATGCGAAAGGTTAGGAATTTTTAAGGTGTATTATCTCTAGCGAAATGTCTTAAAATAAAATATTTGCAAATAAAGCTGAATTTTTTTATAATAACGGGGTAATAAGTAGCTAGAAAATATAAACATATTACATCATAAAAACTTCCTAGGTTTTTACATAATATGCCTCGAATATAATTATTCGAGGCATATTTATTTGCGGGAAAATAAAATCTTCCCGCATTAAAAAACAAAGAATAAAATTAGAGAATAGGGAGATATTGCCTTTGCCGTTATGTTAATAAAAAGATAATATTTACAGCTAAAATTTTGAATGATAGAATAGAGAATATCCTGGGGGTGGATGAGTGCTGGTGTGCTCTCTGGTCTTCAAAACCAGCATGAGGGGTTAGGAGCCTCTTGGGTGGGTTCGATTCCCACGCACTCCCGCCATTACATATAACTTTCGCGAAGGAGAACCTGTCGCGGGGGAAAAGGTTATAATGAGACAGAATATAATTGCAATTTACATAGAAGGGAGGAGTATAATATAAATTTGAAAACGTTTTAGCAATTATAAAAAAAATAGAATAGTAGATATTCAAAGATGGAGGACAATATGGAGTTGTTTATAAGTATAGTAAATTTTGTCAATCGTATAATGTGGGATTATGTTCTTTTATTTGCTTTACCCGCTGTAGGGGTAATCTTTACTTTGATGTTGGGTTTTCCGCAGATTAGAAGATTTCCGGCAGCATTAAAGCAAACCTTCGGCAAGGTGTTTGACAAAGAAGAGAATGCTAGAAGAAGAGCTGCTGGAGAGATTTCATCTTTTCAAGCACTAGCAGTAGCAATTGCGGCACAGGTTGGTACAGGAAATGTTGCCGGAGTTGCAACAGCGATTGTATCAGGAGGACCTGGGGCGATTTTCTGGATGTGGCTTGCTGCATTCTTCGGAATGGGCACAATATTTTCAGAGGCGGTTCTAGCTCAGATCTTTAGAACGAAAGATGAAGACGGTAATTTAGTCGGAGGACCTGCTTACTACATCAGCAAGGGAATTAAGCATAAAGGAATAGCAAAATTCCTTGCAGCTTTCTTTGCTATAGCAATTACACTGGCTTTAGGTTTTGTTGGAAACATGACTCAGTCTAACTCTATCGCATCATCTGTGAATGCTGCTTTCGGAGTTCCTTCTGTAGCGGTAGGAATTGCAGTGGCAATCCTTGCAGCGTTAGTATTTATCGGCGGAATTACAAGAATTGCATCTTTCGCAGAGAGGGTAGTTCCGGTTATGGCAGCGGCTTATATCGGTCTTGCTATCGTAGTAATGGTTAAGTTCAACGATCAGATTATACCAACGATCTCATTGATTTTCTCGGAAGCTTTCAGTACGAGAGCGGTAGCCGGCGGTGCAGCGGGAACGGTTATGAAACAAGCGATGCGTTATGGTGTTGCAAGAGGTCTATTCTCAAACGAAGCCGGTATGGGTTCTACACCTCAAGCCCATGCGACAGCGAATGTTGATCATCCTGCAGAGCAGGGGTTAACTGCTATGGTCGGCGTATTTATCGATACAGGCCTTGTTTGTACAGCGACTGCATTAGTAGTAATATTAACTGGTGCAAATGAAATCCCTGGTCTTAATGGAGCCTTAGTAACTCAAGAAGCTTTTTCTATTGCTTTTGGTACTTTCGGCAGAATGGCTTTATCTGTTTGTTTAACATTCTTTGCCTTTACAACAGTGGTCGGCTGGTATTACTTTGGCGAAACCAATGTGAAGTATCTTTTCGGCGACAAAGGCCTTCTTCCATATAGAGCCATTGTAATCATCTTTATTATTTTGGGATCATTATTTACCGATATCGGTTTAGTATGGTCTATAGCAGATATGACAAACTCTATTATGGTATTACCAAACTTGATCGGTCTTCTTGTTCTTATGAAGTATGTTCGAAATACATCTAAGGATTATGATAGATGCAAGGAATTGGGAGAGATCAAATACGATTACAAATATGAATAAAAAAGTATTAAAAACCTGTTTTGTGAAAATGCAAAACAGGTTTTTTTGTTGGAGAAAGAAGCTGCATAGATGAGATAACAGAGAATAGAAAGGATTAAAATGAAATCCTAGAAAAAAGCTATATTATTATCGGCAGAAATGGTACATTAGAAGAAAGACAGAGATGAAATCAATAAGAATAATGAGGATGAAAAAGCTTAAGAAGTTTCTGCTGAAAAAATTTCAAGAAGCTGTTAAGGATAAAGAGAGAAAAGGAGGGAACATGAACAAAAAGATAATATTTAAGCTGCTGATAGGGGCAGCGGCTGCCTTTTCTTTTTTTATTCTTCTAGGAATTAATAATCATCTGAATGTGGTGCAGTATCAAATACAAGATGAAAGAATAAAGGGAAATATGAAAATTGCTTTTATTTCGGACTATCACAGCGAAGACTATGGAGAGAAGCAGGAGAAACTCTTGAAAGCCCTAGAAGAAGAACATCCGGATGCAGTCTTTTTAGGAGGCGATATTTTCGATGATAAGAAACCTTATGAGAATGTATTAGAACTTCTAGAAGGGCTGAAAGGAAATTACGAAACCTATTTTATTACGGGAAATCATGAGTTTCGCCTAGAAAATACGGATGAAATAAAAGAAGTAGTAAAAAGTTATGGGATTCATGTTTTAGCAGGGGAGACTGTGCCCTTGATAAGAGAGAATCTCGGCGTTGATATAAGCGGTATCGATGATGAGGATGCGGGATATGAAGGTTTTTATCAGCAATTTGAAAAGGCGGAAGAAACAAGACGAGAAGAAGCGTACTCTATTCTTTT
>JAAZME010000215.1 GCA_012798975.1 Gallicola sp. | reverse complement strand
CTTCTTTGCGATTGTGAAAGTCCATTTGATAAGATTTTCGATTCCCGCAGGCGGGAGCAGAGTCGGCAGCGGCACGGAAATGATCGTAAAAAGACGAGGCATATTTTGCAGAATATGCCATAATAGGAAGGTTTTGAAAGCCTCTTTTATCAAGCTCATCTCTGATTCTTCCGATTCGAAAATCCATCATATCCGAAGGTGCGATCATATCCGCTCCAGCTTCTGCTTGTGAAACTGCGATTTTTTCTAAATATTCTAGGGTAGTATCGTTGTCGACTTTGCCATTTTTTAAAATACCGCAGTGGCCGTGGGAGGTGTATTCGCACATGCAGAGATCTGCGATATAAAAGAGTTCGGGATGCGTTTCTTTAGACTGAAGGAGAGTTTTCTGAATAATGCCTTCTTCGTGAAAAGCGCCGCTTCCGATTTCGTCTTTATGATCAGGGATACCGAAGAGCATAATATTCTGCACGCCTTTGATCGCCAACTCTTCCAATCGAAAGGGGAGCTGGTCTAAAGAATAGCGGTACTGGCCTTCCATAGAAGGTATTTCTTCTTTTATATTTTTTCCTTCCTGAATAAAGATCGGATAGATCAGGGAGGATGTATTTACGGAAGTCTCTCGTACGAGATTTCTTATTTTTTCATTGTCTCTTAGTCTTCTAGAGCGTGTTCTGTTGTTCATGTATTTTCCTTTCGTGATAATTGAAAATTTCCTTTATAATGCCTTTTGTGCTGGTTTCATCAGGAATGAAACAGCTGAAACCAGCTTCGCGAGCTGCTGCGGCTGTTTTTTCTCCGATGCAAACTGCCGATTTTTCTATTAATTCTTCTTTTGAAAAAGAAAGAAGTGTTCCTTCTACAGTAGAAGGACTTGTGAAAACAAAAAGCTCTTCTGTTAAGGAACTGAAAAATTTCAGTTTGCGAAAAGTTTTATCATAGCTTTCTATAATGTCAAAAGATATATTTTCTTTCTTTAATTCAGCTGCCGCATCGGAAGGAGTGTTCTTTGGCAAAATTAAAAGAACGTTCTTGTTTCTATCTATATAAGGAATAAGTTCCGCTGCAAGGTCTTTCCCATACTGCTTTGAAGGAATAAAATCCGGTATAAATCCATAGTTTTCTAATTCTTTGCCTGTGCTTTGCCCCACAACTGCAAATTTTACAGAATAAAGTTTTCTAAAATCGATCGAGTATTCTTTTAATCTGGAAAAGAAAGACTTTACACCATAACTGCTGGTAAAAAGAATCCACTCATACGAAGAAAGCTTTGTAGAAAACTCTTCTATTTCTTTTTTGATATTTAAAGAAAACAGTTTAACTGCTGGAAAATGAATAACTTCAGCACCATACTCCGAAAGTTTCTCCGAAAGATCGCCGCCTTTTTCTTCAGGTCTTGTGATAATAATCCGTTCACCATGAAGAGGGCGGTCGTAAAACCAGCTGAATTCCTTTGCGAATTTAGAAACTTCGCCCACTACAAAAAGCCCGGGGGTTTCGATGGGAATAGCATCGATATTGTCCGCCAGTTCTTTCAATGAAAAAAGACTCGATTTTTGATTAAACCGTGTGCCGTTTGAAATGATAGCACAGGGAGTGCTTTCTTTCATACCAGAAGTCAAGAGTCCTCTCGCTATGGACTCGATATTTGTCATGCTCATTAAAAAAATCAGCGCAGCTCCTTCAAGGTTTGCATATTTATCGTAGTCTTTTTGAGTCAGGGGATCTTTTTTTTGATGGCCCGTTATAATATGAAAACTCGTGTTGTAATCTCTATGGGTCACAGGAATCCCTCCATAGGCGGGAGCGGCTATGGCGGAAGTGATACCTGGAACAACTTCATAGGAGATGTTTTCTTGTATCAAGGCTTCCGCTTCTTCGCCGCCTCTGCCGAAAACAAAAGGATCGCCGCCTTTTAGGCGAAGTACTTTCTTTCCTGCCTTTGCGAAGGAAATGAGCATTTTATTTATTTCTTCTTGAGGGACTTTATGAAAGCCGGGTAGTTTCCCCACATCATATTTTTCGCTGGATTCCGGAAGAAGGCTTAGAATGCTGTCGCCGATTAATCGATCGTATACAATCACATCGGCCTGCTCTATAAGTTTTTGAGTTTTTACAGTTAAAAGTCCCGGGTCTCCAGGACCTGATCCTGCTAAATATACTTTTCCTTTATTCATGATGCTCTCTTTCTTTTACTTCTTTTGCTAAATCGATGCTGATCTTTTCTTTTTCTTCTAGAGGGGCTGTTCTTTTCCAAAAACCTTGAGGGGGTATATCTTCATAAAGAAGAAGCTCTTCCCACGAGTCCTCTCCCTTGAAAACACGAAGTTCAATTTCCCCATCCCGTATTTTGGCATATGCCCCTATGGGAGAAGTACAATCTGCATCCATTTCCTGAATAAACTTCCGTTCCGCAAGGGATTCTATTGCAGTGTGGGGATCGTTTAAGGGTGAAAGAAGTTTTTCTGGAAAGTCATTTCGGCACTGGAGAACCAAGGTGCCCTGTCCTGCGGCTGGAACCATCCAGTCCTCTGTGAAATCATAATAGGGATAGTCTGTGATTCCTGCCCGAATCATACCTGCAGAGGCGAGGACTATGCCGTCATAATCCAGATCTTTCATTTTCTGCAGACGTGTATGGATATTGCCTCGGATGTTTTCAAAGCGGATATCCTTTTTTAATACCTTCAGCTGCAAGGCTCTTCTGCCGCTGGAGGTTCCGATGGTTAAAGACTTATGATCCTCAAAAAAAGCGAAAAGGTCTTTTGAAAGACTTGGATATTTGTCAGGGTTTATGACCAGACGGTCAAAGGGATTTCCTCTTTTATAAAAAGCGGCAAGTTTTGTTCCCTGAGCCGTTTCCCGAGGAAGATCCTTTAAGCTGTGAACGGCGATATCGATATCACCCTCAAGGAGTGCCCGGTCCAGTTCTTTAACAAAAAGACCCTTGCCTCCGATTTTAGAAAGAGGTTGGTTAAGCAGCTTATCCCCGGT
>JAAZME010000321.1 GCA_012798975.1 Gallicola sp. | reverse complement strand
GTACCTCGTTAATTTGAATTTCAAAATGCATATTATATTAATATAAGCATTAGAAAGCAAAAAATTCCAGTAGGAGGCAAAACAATGAATAAACCATCTGATAAAGTAACAGCGACATTTCAGGAAATAAGCAAAACAGCTCTGTGGGATGAACAACTTCCCATTAGTCTTCAAGAATATGAGTCCCTGTTACTTGCAGAGGACACTGAAGAACTTTTCCAAATGATTGAACAGGAAGATGAATCTGCTATCACTGCAATCACTTTGGAAGATCTCATGCAGATGCCCTTCGACAGATCGAAGAAGAGCATCGAACGATTTTCGTTGGCTAAACGCATTCAAGTTCTTAGTGAACTTGATACGCGTAGGTCATACCTGTACAGCCAGGCTTCAAGATACGGTGCAGGAAATCAACGCGATTCCGAACCCCTTTCCGCAAAAGATTGGAGAATAATTATGGGAAAGATAAAACACTTGGAGATCTTACAAGCCTGGCTGTACGGGATTAATTAAGAAAGGTGAGAATTAGGAATGAAGAACCCAAAATATGACTTCGATCGTGTCTTAGCGGACATAGCACAAAATCTGTCCGGCGAAGAGTTAATGGAGTATCGTGCAGAACTCGAGGAAGAATACACACGAGACAAACAAAGGCAAGTCAATATATTTGAAAAGGAGGAAGTATAATGTCAGTACCTGATATGCGTGCAGCAATCGCAAAAGTTTATCCAGGACAAAGCTGGAAATATAAAGTAGCCAAAATGTCTGATCAGCAGGTTATGGCTGTTTACTTCTCCTTCTTACGCCGGAAATTGATTTAGGAGGTTTATCATGCGAGAACTATTTCCACCTGAAGAAATGGATGAGCGATTACGTTTCACTCAGTTCTTTATGGATAACTTTGTAATACACAAGAAAAGTACCAAGAGTTTCATGCATCCTTTTACGACAGATTTATTGTTCAAAATATACAAAAAGATAAACCCTGAGACAAAACTTAGTGAAGCTGATTTGGAACTCTATTTTATCATGTTGGGAGCAACTCAGTCAACGGGAAGTATCTTTTTGGATTTAAGAGCACAGGAGATTAAAGAAATTACACCTTCTTTGTGGAGCTGCATTGAGTCGTTAGTGTCTATCGATAAATATAGACAGTTGGATGCTAAAGGGGTATTACGCAAGACGCTTAATCCAGAAGATAACTGTGCCATTAAATTTATCGACCTATTTATGCGAAATCGAGGTATAAACGTAAAAACTTCTTCCGCCCAAGTTTTTTCGCTATATTCTCTCTACTGCATACAAAATAATCTTCCTGCAAAAAGTCGTAAGGGCTTTTCCTCTATGATTATAAAGTATTTTGGTCCAATTAAAAAGGGCTATCTCGATGGAAAGTCTGGCATAACTTATATACACTGTGAAATACCTCCAGAAGCTTTATGGTCCCTAAGCTTAAAACATGGATTAGGCGTATTTAGCTACTTAGGGAAATATTTTGACAATCAAGGTAAACGATTAACATTTGACGTAGATGGTAATCCCGATCAATTAACTCAGGCACACATTCTATACAGGTTAACAGGAGGTAAACATGAACAGACAGCAACGGAGGAAGGAAGCGCGGAACAAGAAGAAAAAGCCGATGGTGATGTCGATGGGCGAGAAGAGGAAAGCCCTATCGCGTATGTCAGTGGAGGAAAGGAAGAAAGCGACGCAGAAACCCGTGACGACGCAGATGAAGGAAGCTACAGCGGCACTGAAGAAAGCCAGCACGACTATGGGACAAATTCCGAAACTGCCGGAAGTGAATCTACCGGAAGTGAATCTACCGACGATGGATTCGACGACGATGACAGCAGAGATGCCGAATATGAAGGAATTGACGACGAACCTGACCTCGATAATCAAGAAAAGCCAACCTTAAAAGAAGTCTTTACGGCTCTCGAAATTGCATACAAAATCAACCCTGGTACGTTCAACAAGAAGGCTATGAACTCTTATCTTGTTTCAATGGACGTTGATTATGGTGCAGAGGATATTTGGGACGAATTTATGAAGTTTATTGG
>JAAZME010000037.1 GCA_012798975.1 Gallicola sp. | reverse complement strand
CAGGGAGGAATCAGATTGATCATCATTAAGACAGAAGAAGAAATTGAAAAAATGGATCGGGCTGGAGATATTGTTTCTGGTATGCATGAGGCGTTAAGAGATTTTATCGAGGTTGGGAAAACTACAAAGGAAATCAATGATTTCTGCGAAGAATATATAAGAAGCCATGGAGGGATTCCTTCTCAGATAAATTATCAGGGCTATCCTTATGCTACCTGTACTTCAGTGAATGACGAGATCTGCCATGGGTTCCCTACGGATTATAAACTGCAGAATCATGATATTATTACAGTAGATACTGTTGTTGAATTAGACGGTTTTCTAGCAGACTCCGCATGGAGCTATCAAGTAGGAGAGCCTACCGAATTAACAAAAAAACTTATGGATGTAACAAAAGAAGCTTTATATATCGGTATCGAACAGGCAGTCGTTGGAAACAGACTTGGAGATATCGGTTCTGCTATTCAAGATTTTGTAGAATCTCATGGATTCTCAGTGGTAAGAGAATTTACAGGACATGGTATCGGCAAAGAGATGCACGAGGATCCTATGGTTCTTCATTATGGAAAAGCAGGGAGAGGGCAGCGCTTGATAGAAGGGATGGTTCTAACCATAGAACCTATGGTGAACACTGGAAAGTGGAACAGCAAGCTGGATTCGAACGGTTGGACAGCCCGCACTGTGGATAAAGGCTTATCCTGCCAGTACGAGCATACGTTAGCGATTACAAAAGACAGTCCAAGGATTTTAACGCTGCAAAAAGACTAATCTTTTATAATTATGGGGATTTGGCGAAAATAATCTCCAAAATTATCCTTGGAAAAATAATATAGATTGCAGCTGTCAACCTCTTTATCAAATTGTTTTTTTCCGAAATCGGATAAAGCATTATATTGTTTATATTGGGTCAAGAAGATCATGTCGCTTTCGTTTTTCGAAGAGTGAAGAAAATCTTGGCCATTTTTATTGAAACCGAGCACCCGCACCCATTCAGGTATTTCTCTTATAGATTGATCGATGAATACTTTTTTGTTATCCAAAAGCATATTGATTATAAATCTTTGGATTCTGTTTTTGCGATATCTTGATGTTGTGCTGTTTTCAATAAACTCATCATAAGAGGATGATTTCATGAGATTTTTTCGAAGATGACCGCTCAAACCTTGTTCAAAGCCTGTTATAGTTTCAAGAGGGATGCTTTCGATGATCAGTTTATACTTTATTAAATCAAAAAGTGTATTTTTATCGATAAAACGGCTTTGGATTAGACCGGAGTAGCTTTCTTTCGGAAGTATATTTTTCACTTTACCGGGCGCTTCTTTGAAATGCTTTCGAATAGCTGTGGCACTGGGAAGTTTTTCTTCCAGTATTTCAGTATCGTTATAACGTTGGCCTGATCTCTTAATACTAATCGCAGAAATAGAGGATTTTAATTTAATCAGAGATTTTATATATTCCAAAGCGAGTATATTATTGGATTGAAAAAGATCTTGTGAGATTTTCATATCATTTTCATCGGCAATAGCACAGCAGGCTTTAATCAACCCTTGATTAAAATTCAAACCTTCTTTCATAAATTCTATTCTCTTTTCGTCAATAGATAGCGCATGATCCATTTGGAATCGGGCGAAATTATAGAGCTCAGAATAATCCGATTCAGCTCCAAATACAAGGTGGTCAATATGTTTAAACCGATTTAAAATAGAGACAGCACCATAAGCAAAATGTTCAGCGGACTGGAGACTATAAATCGAAGGCAGTGCAAGAACAAGATCTGCGCCGTTTTTTAAGGCTGAGGCTGTTTTAAATTTCGGGTCGAGATATGAGGGTTCTCCGCGCTGGACAAAAAAAGTTGATATAATAATAATTATAACCGCTTTCGGATCCA
Source organism: Gallicola sp. (assembly GCA_012798975.1). Taxonomy (GTDB): domain Bacteria; phylum Bacillota; class Clostridia; order Tissierellales; family Peptoniphilaceae; genus JBQKLI01. Next base: position 10,334 of record JAAZME010000037.1, on the reverse strand, counting down.
TTTTTCTGATCATGTTTATTTGATACAAGTGGCCGAAATGAAATGGGTTATATTCAGCAATAATAGCATAGTTTTTCATAAAAACCTCCTTAATTCTTGTTCTATTATACACAATTAAGGAGAAGCAGTATATTTCAGGGGGGATCATATGGATATTCGTTTTACCGATAAAAATATTTTTGAAGCAGAGGCGCAAAGTATTGTGTTTTTTACAGATCATTCATTATTAGGAAACAAGACTACAAGCTTGATTGAAAGAGCAGGAGAAAGAATAATAGAACCGCTGATTAAACAATCTGGATGCGCTACAGGAGTAGTTAAAATCGTTCCTGGTTTTGATTTGTACTCAAATTATGTTTTGCTATCTGTCCTTCCGACAAGAGATCATCCTCTTGCTGAAAAAATATTTGAAGATATGTTATTTCAAATATTTAACATTCTCGCAGAGTATAATATTCACTCTGCAGCTATTGATTTATTTTATATTCAGAAGGTTTTTGATCAGGAGTATGTAGCCCTTTTAAACAATGTAGTAAAGAAAAACAGAAGAGAAAACACGGATGTTTTATTGTATCTATGCAAGGGAGAATTCGTTGACAACAGGCTTTGATTGCTTTATTATAGAGTAAGACGTTAGAAAGGACGTGTTTAAAATTTTCCCACAAACTCATAAAATTATAGCAAGCGAAATAAATAAAAACATAAAAAATGAGCATCATATTGTATTAGATGAAAAGGTGATACGAAAAAGTTCTGTGATTCCCGATTTTTCACTTAAATACAAATTAATCCGCCATTACCAAGATGAAAGTTTAGATTTTATTGCTAGTGAGATTGTCAACTTGATTTACATTTCCAAATTTTTAAATTATACTGCTTTGGACCGAATTAACAGAAAATTATTAAGCACAAAAATTGGTGTTATCAGCCACTATCTTTCTGACTATGTATGTCTTCCTCATAGAGAAAGATGGACGTTTAAAGATTCTATGAGTCAGCATGTCCGATATGAAAGTCAATTGGGAAAAGTTGCATTAAATCATGAGTTTAATAAAAATATTTTAACAGTAGAGGATATGGATCCATTCCATGGAAAATCAATCAATCTAAAAAAAATGGTTAAATCTTATATTGAACAAGTAGTTGAAGAATATTCTATTAAGAGAGACTATCAAAGAGATTTAGATTTTGCCTTATCCTTGAATATAAAAATAACAAACTTCATTATTGAAGTTGTGTTAGAAATGAACAAACAAGAAAGCTTGGCGAAATCCTTAGTATTTTAATCGCTGAGTGCAGCGAATAGATATTGAAGGAGTCCGCAATGACTGCATCTGAATACACGGATATAGAAATAAAAAAAGAATTAGAGGCACGTTTTCTATATCATGACGATGTAGATGCTATGGATCTTTTATTATCCATTATCGATCATAATCAAAATTGCAATACGCTTAAACCGAAATATGTCTGTACCGATCGTGTCCGAACGAGTCTAAGGAGAATGCTGTACTATAGAGAGGACAGAGAACTTATAATCTCGGCTGTACTGCAGGGAGTGCATAATGATATCAATCGTATGGAATTATCTTTGTACTTGGATTACTATACGGAAGGATATAATTATAAGGAAGGCGTAGATCTTTTGGAGAGAGAAGTTCTAAAACGCTATTCTGCGGCATCCTTAGCAGATAAAGGCAAACTGTATCATGAAACCAATGATCTAAAAATGCGGAAGCTTAAAAAAGAAATTTTAAAAAATTTTAGCGACAGCAATACAGCCTATTATACGTTGAGATTAATTGAGAATTATTGTGAAAAAACCATGAAGCCTAAGATTATGCAGCTTAATAAATCGATGAATAAACAGCTTCGGTTTTATTATGACAGTAATAAAATCTATATTCACGACGAAGTGTTTTTATCGAAAAAACTTTTAAATAAAATGTACCGAAGAGTTTTGTCCACATTTACTAATGTTTTATTAAGAACAGCAGCAAATGCTGTATGGTATGGTGTAAATGACAGAGTTTTAGAGCGCTATAAATAAAGCATCGTTTTATACGGTGCTTTTTTTGTGCAAATAAATATTGAAAAATACGCTTTCCTAAATTTAAAAATTAGGAGTGTTTTGCCCTGGATTGAAGAAATCGCTGAATAAGCAAATTTTTTTTGCCTAATCATTTAATTTATACTATAATAATAGTAGTAAAATTTATTTTGGGAAAACGAATTTTACAATTGATTAATGAATTTTAATTATGAAAGGATGATTAGAAATGGGAGATTTTAAAAGCGATATCGAGATTGCTCAAGCTACCGAGATGTGGCCGATAGAAAAAGTTGCTGAAAAGATTGGCATATCAGCAGACGAACTTGATTTTTATGGTAAATACAAAGCTAAGGTAGACTACAATGAATTAGGTGCAAACAGAGAAGACAAAGCGAAATTAGTTCTTGTTACTGCGATTAACCCTACACCAGCAGGTGAAGGAAAAACAACTACAGTTGTAGGTTTAGGAGATGCATTAAACAAAATCGGCAAAAAAACGATTTTAGCATTGAGAGAACCATCTTTAGGACCGGTATTCGGAGTTAAAGGGGGAGCTGCTGGCGGCGGTTATGCCCAAGTAATTCCAATGGAAGATATTAACCTTCACTTTACAGGGGACTTCCATGCAATTGGAGCTGCAAACAACTTATTAGCAGCACTTATTGACAACCATATCCAACAAGGAAATGCTTTAGGTATTGATAATAGAAAAATCACTTGGAAACGCTGCGTTGATATGAACGACCGTCAATTAAGAAGCATTGTTTGCGGTCTTGGCGGAAGAGGCAACGGAGTACCAAGAGAAGATGGATTTGATATTACTGTAGCATCAGAAATTATGGCTATTCTTTGTCTTTCTACAGGAATAGAAGATTTAAAACAAAGACTTTCTGATATTATCATCGGTTATACTCGCGACGATCAACCGATTACAGCAGGCCAATTAAACGGACAAGGTGCTATGGCTGCTCTTCTTAAAGAAGCTATCAAGCCAAACTTAGTTCAAACATTAGAACACAACCCTGCATTTATCCACGGTGGACCATTCGCGAATATTGCACATGGCTGTAACTCTGTTATGGCTACAAAACTTGCGATGAAATTCGGTGATTTCGTAGTTACAGAAGCAGGATTCGGTGCTGACCTTGGAGCAGAAAAATTCTTAGATATCAAGTGTAGAATGGCAGACCTTAAACCATCTGCAGTTGTTATCGTAGCTACAATCAAAGCTCTTAAGATGCACGGCGGTGTTGATAAGAAAGATTTAGGACCTGAAAATCTTGAAGCATTAGAAAAAGGACTTCCAAACTTATTAAAACATATCGAAAATATCACAAAGAACTTCGGTTTGCCAGCAGTTGTTGCTATCAATAAATTCCCTACAGATTCAGATGCTGAGTTAAAATTAGTAGAAGATAAATGTAAAGAATTAGGCGTTAATGTTGCTTTATCTGATGTATGGGCAAATGGCGGCGCTGGTGGAGAAGAATTAGCAAAAGAAGTTGTTCGTCTATGCGACGAAGAAAACAGCTTTGATCAATTATATCCGCTTGATATGTCTATCAAAGATAAACTTAACGAAATTGTTACAAAAGTTTATGGCGGAGACGGAGTTGAATATTCTCCAAAAGCAAACAAAGAAATTGCAAAACTGGAAAAACTTGGTTTCGGCAATGTACCTATTTGTATGGCTAAAACTCAATATTCATTATCTGATGATCCTTCCCTATTAGGAAGACCAGAAGGTTTCAAAGTTACAATCCGCGATATCAAAATTTCTGCAGGTGCTCGTTTCATCGTAGCATTAACTGGAGAAGTAATGACAATGCCAGGATTGCCAAAAGTTCCATCTGCTGAAAAGATTGATTTATTAGAAGATGGTACAATCACTGGTTTATTCTAAGAAATTAAATATCAATAAGACTATCCATCTAGGGTAGTCTTATTTTTTATTTATCAGGAGGATATATGGATAGAAATCCAGTTAAAAGTTTAGAACTTTTAAAAAAATATAATAAAGAGCCCTTTCATATCAAGCATGCTATTACAGTAGATGAAGTCATGAAATATTTTGCTGAAAAACATGGTGAAGATGAAGTTTTTTGGGGGAATGTTGGACTTCTTCACGATATAGATTTTGAAGAGTATCCCGAAGAACACTGCTCGAAAGCGGCTGCGATTTTAAAAGAGGAAGGCTACAGCGAAGATTTTGTTCATGCTGTGATAAGCCACGGCTACGGTATTGTTTCCGACACTAAACCGGAGTATTTTATGGAAAAGGTTCTCTTTGCAGTAGATGAGCTGACAGGTTTAATCGGTGCAGCAGCATTAATGCGTCCTTCTAAAAGTTTTCAAGATATGGAGATTAAATCTCTAAAAAAGAAATTCAAAGATAAAAAATTTGCTGCCGGATGTTCAAGAGAGGTTATTTCAGAAGGGGCAGATCGGCTAAACTGGTCTTTAGAGGAGCTAATGAAAGAGACATTGGAAGCGTTGAAAGTTTCTGAAAGTAACATTGATCATAGACTAAAAGCGACTTTTACATTATAGTTCTAATATCGTTTAAACTTTGACAAATACCTGTTTTTAAGCCATTAATAAATTGACAAAACAGGTATTGTTCTATATTATTATATAAGGGGTATGTTCCATATTTGGAACATCTATTTATTGATTTAAGGAGGTCAGTATGGAGTTTAAATTTGATTATGATGAAAATAAAGAAAAGTTAGAAAAACTAGAAGACGTGATTAAAGCCAACAGAGATAAAAGAGGTGCTTTAATGACTGTTCTTCACCAAGCCCAGCATTTATTCGGCTATCTTCCACTTGAGGTTCAGGAAATCATTTCCAGTAAAATGTTTATTCCTTTATCTGAAATTTATGGGGTAGTAACATTCTATTCTCAGTTTTCCCTAACACCCAAAGGAAAATATGAAATCGGGGTATGCGAAGGTACAGCCTGTTATGTAAAAGGTTCTCAAGCGATTAAGGAAAAGGTTATGGAATCCTTAAATATCGCAGTAGGAGAAACTACACCTGATTTGAATTTCTCTATGCAAGCTACAAGATGTATCGGGGCCTGCGGTCTTGCACCTGTTATGACTATTGGCGGCGATGTGTACGGAAAGCTTAAGGCGAATGATATAGAAGAAATTTTAGAAAAATACAGAAGTAAATAATCAGGGGGCTAAAATGATAAGTTTAGATGGTTTAAATAAAATCCAACAGGAAACTCTTCCAAAGATGGTCTATCGTAAGGAAGAATGGGAAGGTATTGAAAGTACATATAAAAAGCAGGTTTTGATTTGCGGCGACACTGGTTGTAAATCTTCCCGTTCCGACGTAGTGGAAGAGGAAATTCGTGCGGTAATAGAAGAAAAAGGCGAAACAGATAATATAGATGTTGTAAGAGTAGGGTGCTTTGGTCTTTGCGAAGCGGGTCCTATCGCTATCGTATACCCAGGTGGAAAATTCTATGCTCGTTTGCAAGAAGGAGACGGCAAAAGAATCGCTGAAGAAGATCTTTTAGGCGATAATACAATAGAAGAATTAATCTATGAAGAGTCTTTAACAACGGATCAGATGAAATCCATTTATGAAGTTTCTTTCTACGGCAAACAATACAAGATTGCTCATAGAAACTGCGGTTTGATCAATCCGGAGAGTTTAAATGAGTATATCGCTGTAGATGGATATAAAGGTTTAAACAAAGCTGTAACAGAAATGACTCCTCAAGATGTAGTAGATGAGATTAAAAAATCAGGTCTTCGCGGAAGAGGGGGCGGCGGTTTCCCAACAGGATTAAAATGGGAATTTACTGCAAATGCCCAAGGAGATCAAAAATACGTTATTTGTAATGCGGATGAGGGAGATCCAGGGGCATTTATGGACCGTTCTATCTTAGAAGGGGATCCTCATTCAGTGTTGGAATCTATGGCGATAGCAGGATATGCAATTGGGGCGAATCAAGGTTATATCTACATCCGTGCTGAGTATCCATCAGCAGTTGCGAGACTTGAAAAATCGATCGAAGAAGCAAAAGAGCTTGGAGTTTTAGGAAATAATATTTTCGGAACAGAGTTTTCTTTTGATATTGAGTTAAGACTAGGTGCGGGAGCATTTGTCTGCGGGGAAGAGATGGCTTTAATAGAATCTATTGAAGGAAAAAGAGGTATCCCTCGAAACAAACCGCCATTCCCTGCAAATGAAGGACTTTGGGGAAAACCGACATTAATTAATAACGTAGAAACATTCGCAAATATCTGGAAAATCATTTACCAAGGAGCGGACTGGTTCTCTTCTATCGGAACAGAAAAATCTAAAGGGACAAAATTGTTTACATTAGCTGGTGATATCGTACGTACTGGTATTATCGAAGTTCCAATGGGTCTTACATTAAGGGAGATTGTATACGATGTAGGAGGCGGAATACCTAACGATAAACCTTTCAAGGCTGTTCAAACAGGAGGACCTTCAGGAGGATGTATTCCTGCAGAGTATCTAGATACGCCAATCGATTACGATAACCTTGCAGCTCTAGGATCTATTATGGGATCCGGCGGAATGATCGTAATGGATGAAAATACTTGTATGGTCGATATTGCTCGATTCTATTTAGAGTTTACTGTAGAAGAGTCCTGCGGAAAATGTACTCCTTGTAGAGAAGGAACGAAGAGAATGCTTGAAATGCTTGAAAAAATCACTTCAGGCAATGGTACATTAGAAGATATCGATGCTCTAGAAAACTTGGGACAAGTGATCAAGATTTCAAGTCTTTGTGGTTTAGGACAATCTGCACCAAACCCTGTACTTTCTACAATTCATTATTTCAGAGACGAGTACGAAGCTCATGTTGTGGATAAAAAATGTCCAGCAGGACAATGTCAAGATCTTTTAGAATACTATATTACAGATGCTTGTATCGGTTGTACTAAATGTGCGAAAAACTGTCCTGTAAGCTGTATCGATGGAAAAGTGAAAGAAAGACATGTTATTCGAACAGAAGAATGTATAAAATGCGGCAACTGTATGGAAGTTTGTCCAGTAGCAGCGGTTATCAAACGATAGGAGGCTTTTATGGCAACTGTTTCATTAACAATTGATGGAATGGCGGTAAAAGTTCCTCAAGGAACGACTATTTTAGAAGCCGCCAAAAAAATAAAAATTGAAATACCTGCATTGTGCTACGATAAAAATTTAGATATCGTTTCTGCCTGCAGACTTTGTTTGGTAGAGATAGAAGGGATGCCTAAATTAATGACATCTTGTTCTACACCGGTATCAGAAGGTATGGTAGTTTTTACAGAATCAGAAAAAGTAATTGAAGTTAGAAGAACTATTTTACAGCTGCTGTTAGACAATCATCCCAATGATTGTTTAACATGCCAAAAAGCTGGACAATGTCTGCTACAAAAATATTCTTTTAAATACGATGTTCAGTTTAGAGATCATAACGGTGCAAGACGAGGACAAGAATACGCTTCTTGGACAGATACCTCAAGCCCATATGTATTCAGAGACGAGTCAAAATGTATCCTATGCGGGAAATGCGTTCGAACCTGTGCAGAAGTGGAAACAAGAAATGTTCTTACATTTGCAGACAGAGGATTTGAAACAACAATTGCTGCGGACGGAGATCAGTCTATGGAAGAATCTACATGCGTTTCCTGCAACCGTTGTGTTGTAGCCTGTCCTGTAGGTGCTCTTATGGACGGACGAACAGTAGGAATGCCTCGTGTATGGGAGACAACTTCCAAAACTGTAAAATGCAAACAGTGCGATTTCGGATGCAATATGTCCGTGTTCTATAAAAATAATAAAGTGGTCGGAGTAAGAGCGAAAGATGCTGCGATGGGACGGCCTTTATGTTTAAAGGGCAGACTTCGTACAGAGCTGGAATATAAAAGTATGCCTGCTGCACCTTTTGTTAAAGTGGAAACACCAGAAGGAAGACGTTTTGTGGAAACAACTTGGGTAGAAGCTTTAGAACTGGATAATATATTAGACAAAATAGAAAATAAATAGGAGATATTTATGAATAGAGAAGAACTGAAAGCAATTATTGAATTTGCAGTAAACTCAGAAGAGGAATCCAATGCGTTTTACTTAGAAGCAAAATCTAAAGTTGAAGATTCTGCGCTAAAAGATCTTTTTCAAGATCTTGCAGACGAGGAATTAGAGCATAAAAAGTTCTTAAGAGACTTCTTAGAAACAGGAGCTGATACCATTCGTATTTCTCCATCTAGCGATTATAAACTAGCAGAAGTTATGGAAGCTCCTGAGTTAACTACAGATGTCACTTTCCCGGATGCGATTATGATAGCGATCAAAAATGAAGAAAGCGCTATGTATATGTATCAGGGTCTTGCAGATTCTTGTGAAGATGCGGAAGAAAGAGATATATTTATAGGTCTTAAAAATATGGAGCAAATGCATAAAACAAGATTAGAAGAGATCTATACAAACGTAGCTTATAGAGAAATCTGGTAAGCTTTTAGAAAGAGGAAGGAGAATAGAATGGTTAATTTAACCATAGATGGACAACTATTTTCGGTGGATAACGATAAAACCATCTTAGATGTCTGTCGTGAGAATAATATAGATATTCCTACTCTGTGTCATGATGAATCTTTGAAACCTTTTGGCGGCTGCAGATTATGTGTCGTTGAAGTCGAAGGACGCAGAAACTTAATGGCTTCTTGCAGTGTTAAAGTGGAAGAAGGCATGGTAATAAAAACAAGAACAGATAAAGTAATTAACGCTCGTAAGACAGTACTTGATTTAATGATATCGAATCACCCAATGGATTGCCTTACTTGTGATAAAGTAGGAGATTGCGGATTACAAAATTATTGTTATGAATATGATGTAATTGCAACTCATAAAGGGGAAAGAAAGCAATATCCTATTGAGGCGTTAAACCCTGTAATGATCCGAGATCAAAGCAAATGTATTCTTTGCGGAAAATGTGTAAGAGTCTGCGAAGAAGTACAAGTAACTCACGCTATAGATTTTATGGGCAGAGGATTCAACTCCAAGATCGGTGCTGGTTTTGATATGCCTTTAGATGATAAAAACTGCCGTCTTTGCGGACAATGTATTTCTATGTGTCCAACAGGAGCTATATTAAACAAAGATCTTGTAGGTTATAGACCTTGGGAAATCAAAAAAGTTAAAACAACCTGTCCTTTCTGTGGAGTAGGCTGTAATTTTGACTTAAATGTAGCAAGAGGAAAAGTAGTTGGCGTTACTCCCAATGAAGATTCTGTAGTAAATGGAAAATCTCTTTGTGTAAAAGGACGTTCTCATACAGACTTTATCTACAGCGAGGATCGTATAAAAACACCTCTTATCAAAAAGAACGGGGAGTTTGTGGAAGCGACCTGGGATGAAGCGTTGTCAACGATAGCGGATAATTTTAATCGTATTAAAAAAGATCATGGTGCAGATGCTTTCGCAGGATTATCTTCTGCCAGAACCTGCAACGAAGACAACTTTGTTTTCCAAAAATTTATGAGAGTAGCATTGGGTACGAATAACGTAGACCATTGCGCACGAACCTGACACGCTCCCACTGTCGCAGGTCTTGCGACTACATTAGGTAGTGGAGCGATGACAAACTCGATCAATGAAATACTTGATGCAGAGTTGATGTTTGTTATCGGGTCAAATGCAACAGAAGCACATCCTATTTTAGGAAATAAGATGAAAGTTGCGAAAAAACATCGCGGAGCGAAACTTATTGTTATCGATCCAAGACAAACAGAACTTGCCCGAATGGCTGATCTATGGCTTCCTTTGAAAAACGGTACAGATGTTGCGTTAATCAATGGAATCATGAATATTATCATCCGCGAAGGATGGCAAGATCAGGAATTCATAGATAAAAGAGCAGAAGGCTATGATGAGTTAAAAGAATTAGTAGCGGAGTATACTCCTGAAAAAGTAGCAGAAATTACTGGTATCAGCGAAGAACTTCAGTACGAAGTTGCTAAAATGTATACGAGCTATGAAAAAGCAGGTATATTCTATACCTTAGGAATTACAGAACATACGACAGGTACTGAAAATGTAATGACATTATCCAACTTGGCTGTTTTAACAGGACATCTTGGAAAAGAAAGTGCCGGTATCAACCCTCTAAGAGGACAAAATAACGTACAAGGGGCATGTGATATGGGTGCATTGCCTAATTCCTACCCAGGATACGGTTCTGTAGCAAACGAAGAACAAGCGAAAATATTCGGTGAATTCTGGAATACAAAAATGTCAACAGAGAT
>JAAZME010000255.1 GCA_012798975.1 Gallicola sp. | reverse complement strand
GGAGTTGTGGTGGAAAATGAAAAATACATTCATTTTCTTCATAGGATAAGTATACTTAGCTGTTTTTAATTATAATATAAATATTTTTTGATTTTTTTTATTATTCTATAAAAAGAGAATTATTTTTAGAAAATCTTATATATGAAACACGTCCCATGTTTCTTCTATATCTCCGCTCTTATACTCTCTCACTCCTATACCCTGCTGCTCTTTTTTCTTTCTTTCCTCTGCTCCTATCTCTGCTTAATAAATGCTAGTATTTCTTCAGCATTGGAAGCGGTGGTCAAGGCTCCGCTTTCTAGAAGCTCTTTTTTATCTCCGTAGCCGTAAAGAACACCTAAAGCATCTACATGGTTTACAGCAGCGGCTTCCATATCATAGAAGCGGTCGCCGATCATCAGGCAGTCGGAAGGATTTAAGTTTGAATCTTCCAAGGCGAAATGCATCAGTTCTCTTTTATCATTATGCTTCCCGTCAAAGGTCGGGCCATATATTTTTTTGAAAAGTTTTTTTAGATCATAATGAGCTAAAATCTTTTCAGCAAAGGGCTGGGGTTTTGTCGTTACGATAAACAGCTGGCACTTTTCGTGAAGCTGATTTAATAATTCTTCTATTCCGTTATAGATTTCGTTTTCGAACAGACCTGTCTCCGAATAATGTTCCCGATATTTCCCTACAACTTCCATTGCTTTTTCTTCATTAAAATCAAATTCTTTCTGAAAGGAATCAATTAATGGAGGACCGATAAAGGGTAAAAGTTTTTCATCGGAGATATTTTCAAAAGAATACTCTTTTAGGGCATGGCGGATAGAGTTGAATATACCTTTTTCAGATTTTACAATCGTTCCGTCTAAATCGAAGAGGATATTTTTGTATTTCATTTAACAAGTCCTGCCATCATTTTTGCTAAAATATCCGGGTTTCCGCAGCCGGTCGTTAAGACAATGTCGTCTTTCTCCACTTTAGACTCCATATAATCTTGAGCTTCTGTAAAAGTTTTAAAATATTTTGCAGCTACATTATTTTCTTTTAACCGCTCTACCAAATCAAGAGAATGAACAGTAGGATCGAAATTTTCTCTGGCTGCATAGATTTCTGTTACGATGACTTCGTCTGCATCGTAAAAAGCCTCTGCAAAGTCGTCCATTAAAAGTTTGGTACGGCTGTAGGTATGGGGTTGGAATGCACAGAAAAGTCTGCCCTTTGTTTGGGGTTTCAAAGCGCTTAAAGTGGCTTTGATCTCGATAGGATGATGGCCGTAGTCTGTCATTATAGTTGTCCCGTTATAGTCGCCGATAATTTCCATTCTGCGGTGAAGATTGCGGTAGGCTTTGATATGTTCTCTTATATAGTCTAAAGAGATTCCTGTTTCGTAGCAGGCGATAATGGCAGCAGAGGAATTATAAGTATTATACTTTCCTAAAATGCCCAATTCGAAACGCTGGATTTTGGAATCGCCGTTTTTCTCGAAGCGATCGCTTTCGATGTCGAAACAAGGAAATCCCTTATCTGTAAAGGTAATGTTTTTAATGTGATAGTCTACTTCCGGGTTTTTGAGACCGAAGGTAATGGCTTCGCCTTTGACATGATCTAAAAGAGGCGAACAGTTTTCGTCATCTCCGTTGATTAGAGCTTTAGAATTCTCGTCAAGATTTTTCATATAGCCGATAAAGGTGCTTACGATATGGTTGATATCTTTAAAATAATCTAAATGATCTTCATCGATATTGAGAATGATCGCCATGGAAGGATAATAATGGAGAATATTTCCTTTGAATTCGCAGGCCTCTGTTACTAAATAATCGCTTTTTCCGCAGTGGACATTTCCCGCGATTTCATCCAGCTTTCCTCCGATCAGGATATTGGGGTCAACTTCGGAATTGATAAGTATTTTTGCGATCATGCTGGTCGTGGTAGATTTTCCGTGAGAGCCGGAAACTCCGATAGAGTATTTGTAATTACGCATTAAAGCACCTAAAAATACACCTCTTGTGACTACGGGTACAGACAGTTTCTTTGCAGCGATAAGTTCTTCGTTTTCTGGAAGGATTGCATCTGTATAGATCACAAGGTCCGGATCTTCGATGTTTTCTGCTTTTTGTCCAACGGCAACTTTTGCTCCGATGGAAACTAAGTGCTGAACAGAATCGGAATCTTCTCGGTCCGAGCCTGTTATTTCAAAACCGTGGGCATGAAGCAGTTCAGCGATTCCGCTCATACTGACTCCGCCAATTCCTATAAAATGTATTTTATGAAATGTATTATTATCTTTAAGATCAAATTCAAACATAATGTCCTCCTGTAATTCCTTTATTGTTAGGATGGTGAAATATCTTCTATAATTATAGCATAATTCTAAACTATAAATGGAGCAGATGACAG
>JAAZME010000368.1 GCA_012798975.1 Gallicola sp. | reverse complement strand
TACTTATCCGGAAACGGATTGGGAGAGTAGGTAGTCGCTCAACAAAAGAACCTTGTACGATTTATCCTGCAGGGTTTTTTTGTGGATAAAAATATAAAAAGGGAAAAGATAGGCGGGATCCCACACAAGACCCAGGCAGGACCGCTTTGCGGCCTAGAGGAAAGAGAGAAGAGATAGGGAATAGGTTATAGAGCATAGGTAGTAGGGAAAAGATAGGAAATAGGTTATAGGGGCTAGGAAGCAGGGGATGTGAAATATGAAATTCTTATTAAGTAGCCGATAAGTATATAGCAAGTATCCTATAAGTACCCGGTAAGGATCTGGTAAGCAACTACTAGTTACCAAGGGACACACTATAAAAGTTTGATGATAGATAAAAGAAAACTAGCGAACTTTATCTTTTTTAAAATCTTCTTTTCTTTATGTTACTATATACATAGTTATTAAATGAAGAATTTATAGATGGAGAGGGATATGAGAATTTTGCATGTGATTGCTCAGCTGCCTGCTTTGACGGGGAGCGGGGTTTATTTTACGAAGGTGATCGGGGAGATGAAGAAGGAAGCTGTGGAGCAGGCGGCTCTTTTCGGGTCTTATCCTGGTTTTGAATGGGATGTGATCGAGGATGTTTATAAGGTTCGTTTTGAAGAGGAGCTGAACTTTCCGATTGTGGGAATGAGCGATATTATGCCTTATAAAAGTACCCGTTACGGGGATCTGACTTTAAATCAGTTTCATTATTGGAAGAAGGCTTTTCACAAAGAGTTCCAAAGGGCTGTGGAGGAATTTAAACCGGACGTAGTATTAACTCATCATACCTGGATCCTTTCTTCTCTTGTGGCGAAGGAGTTTGAAGGTCCTGTTTTTGCGTTCTGTCATAATACAGATCTTCGTCAAATGCAGCTGAACCCTCATTTTGCAAAGGAAGTGATAGATCTTCAAAATGTACAAGGGGTATTTACTTCAGGGAAATCGGAACATGAACCCTTAATCCATGATTTTCATATCTCAGAAGAGAAGCTCTATCCTTTAGGGGGAGCTTATGATCCAGAGGTGTTTTTTCCAAAGGAAAGAGAGCCGAATAAAAAGACAAGATATATTTATGCAGGCAAACTTTCCGATGCTAAAGGTACACCAGAGCTTATCGATGCGTTTCTTTTACTGCAGAAAGAACTAGAGAACGTTGAACTTACGCTGATCGGCGAGCCTATGGGAGATAATGCAGAGAAGATTTTAGAGAAGATAAAACAGTCCAAGGATATTCATTTATATCCCCTTGTTACCCAGCAGGAACTGGGAGAACTGTTAAGAGAGCATGATGTGTTTATCCTTCCTTCTTATTTTGAAGGAATGCCTCTTTCTCCGATCGAAGCATTGGCCTGCGGTATTTCCGTTATTATGACGGATAATGAGAATTTGAGAGACCTTGTAGGAGAATGGATTGTGAATTGCGGCTGGATAGATTTTTTAGAGATGCCGATACTTTCAGGTGTAGACCAGATAGCGGAAGAATCAAAGGAAGATTTTATTCTCAGGTTAAAAGAAAGCATGATCCGCCAAAGAAGATGGAAAGATGAAAAGCAAAGCGATACGATAAGGAAAGAAATCGAATCCCATTCCTGGACAGGGCTTGTGAGGAGAGTTTTGGAGATCGTCAGGAAAGAAGGTTAAGAGCCTAAAAAGAGTGAAAGAGTCTTAGCGTGGAAGAGTGGAGAGGATGAAGAAACATGGAGATTGTTTCTAGAATAAGATAGAAAGCAGGTTTTGATTTGCTGAAGGATCTGTAGTTTTAATAATAAATAGACTAGAAAGAAAGAACGGAGCAGGTGAATGAGGCTCTGTTTTTTATTTGGATAAGAACGACCTGCTAATCTGTTGTCAAATTTAAGTGCCTGATTTGGATTAGGACTTTAAGAGGTAAGATGATGAAGAACCATGGAGCTCGTTTCTTTTGAGAATAAAAAATGTACCGATCTTGCCTTCATCAGGCAGATCGATACACAAAGTTATTTTAATTCGATATTTTATTAGATAGTATATTAGAATTAGGCTTAGTCATAATCCGTTTCTATCTTAAGCAGAAAAATAAATGAATTTTTTGTTTTTCTTCCATATCTTCACTCTGTCACTCTTATACTCTTCACTCTTTTTTAAGTCCTATTTCTGTTTATAGTGTTCTAAGAAGCTTGTTAATTGTTCGACTGCGTATTCCAGGTCTTCGATATTTGGCAAGAAGACGATTCGGAAGTGGTCCGGATCTGGCCAGTTGAAGCCGGTTCCTTGGGTGACAAGGATTTTTTTGGAACGCAGAAAATCTAATGAAAATTTCATATCGTCTGTGATATTAAATTTCTTGATATCGAGTTTCGGGAAGATATAGAAAGCTGCTTTTGGTTTTACAGCTGTGACTCCCGGGATGGCGTTTAGGGCTTCTGTAATGTATTCGTTTTGATCATATAATCTTCCGCCCGGTTTTAAAAGTTCGTTTCCCCGCTGTATGCCGCCTAAGGCCGTCTGTACGATGGATTGAGCAGGGACATTGGAGCAGAGTCTCATAGAGGATAAAAGATTTAGTCCTTCGATATAGCCTTTGCCTAAGGACAGGTCTCCGGTTAAAACCATCCATCCGATACGGTATCCTGCTACTTTATGGGATTTAGAAAGTCCGTTGAAGCTAACCACGAAAACATCTGGGGCTAAAGAAGCAACTGCTGTATGTTTTTGTCCGTCATAAATCAAACGGTCGTAAATTTCGTCTGCAAAAATCATCAGTTTATTTTGTCTGGCAATTTCTACGATTTCTTTTAGTACTTCGTCTGAATAGAGGGCACCTGTCGGGTTATTTGGATTGATTATAACGATGGCCTTTGTACGAGGGGAAATCTTCTTTCGAATATCATCCAAGTCTGGATTCCAGTCTGCTTTTTCGTCGCAAAGATAGTGGATAGGTGTTCCGCCTGATAGAGATACGGAAGCTGTCCATAGAGGATAGTCTGGAGCAGGGACAAGGACTTCATCTCCTGTATCCAGCAAAGCCTGCATAGACATGGTGATCAGCTCGCTGACCCCGTTTCCTGTATAAATATAGTCTATAGAGGGGTTGGGGAAGTTTTTAAGCTGGCAATACTGCATAATAGCTTTTCGTGCAGAAAAAAGTCCTTTGGAATCGGAATAGCCTTCAGAATCCCTAAGGTTATACCGCATGTCTTCGATAATTTCATCGGGAGCCATAAGATTGAAGGGGGCAGGGTTTCCGATATTCAGTTTCAATATTTTTATGCCCTCTTCTTCCATGCGAAGAGCTTCGTCCATTACCGGGCCTCGTATATCATAGCAAACGTTATCTAATTTTCTCGATTTATTAAACATTTTATACCTCTTTTGTGTATTCTATAGGAAAAAGTTCTTTTGAAATAATAGATATATTTTACCACAAATGGCCCTATAGATAAATGAAAGGGGGGATTGTTTGAATTTTCTTAAAATTTTTGTAGATTTTTTTGGAAAATGATAACAATTATCATTGACAAATCAAAAATACTGGATTATACTATATTTAGTTAGTAAGTGCTAACCGAACTTTAGCAGATACTAACCTCCATAAAACTGTTAAAGAATGGAAGAGATTCTGCTGCTCCCCCCGGTTTAAGCAGAATCTCTCTAGAATTTATATTCTACACATAGTTTATACTTTCTCATCCCCCGAGAAAGCATAATATTTGAGCTGAAGCATACTCCTTTACTTATTTCTAGAGCCATTCTTTAACAAAACTTTCTCAGTAGTTATGTTCGCGAAAAAAGACCAGACGGTCTTTTTTTATTTCTTAAAAATAGGGTATGATATATACTGTAATGAAGGTATTTTAGAAGGAGAATAGAATGCATTTTATAAAAGATTCAGTAGAAAATTATTTAGAAACGATATTAGTTCTTTCAAAGAATAACAATATGGTTCGAGCTGTCGATATAGCAGCTTATTGGGATATCAGCAAGCCCTCTGTCAGCAATGCTATGAAAAATTTAAGAGAACAGGGTTTGATCTTAGTAGAAGAAAATGGAAATATTCTGCTTACAGAAAAGGGAAACTCCCAAGCGAAAGAAGTGCTGGAAAGACATTCGAAGATAAAAGACTTTCTGATTTATATCGGTGTGGATCCGGCTACTGCAGAAGAAGATGCTTGTAAAATGGAGCATGTGTTTTCTGAAGAGAGTTTTCAAAAATTCAAGTCTTATTGCCACTGGATTACTGAAAACAACAAACCTTACAGCGACGAGATTGAAAAGCAGAAATAAATTACTTTCGCAAGGAAGATAAAATTACTTGTTCAGAGGTGAGAAGGATGAAAAAAGTATTATTTATTTGCAGATATCATGAAGGAAGAAGCCCTATGGCAGAAGCTTTTTTGAAGAAATACGGTGAAGGGAAGTTTGATGTCTATAGTGCAGGCTTGGAAGAAAGAGACATTGATCCTTTAGTACAGAAGGCGATGGAAGAAAAAGGGTTGGATGTATCAAATATCAGCAAAAAACCTTTAAAGGATTATATTCGAGACAGCGCTTATTTCGGGTATGTGATTTCTTTATGCGATCGGAATGAAGAAGAGGATTGTCCTATATATCCCGGAACACCTCACAGAGAACATTGGCCTATAGAAGCTCCGGATAGGAAGGCGGGTACTGAAGAAGAACGTCTTGGGAGAATAAGAGAAATTCGGGATGAAATCGAAGAAAAAGTACTGCAGTTTATCGAAGAGCAGAAGTAAAAACCCTCCATCTGGAGGGTTTTCCTTTCATCGATGGAGTTGACAAGATAGAAGAATATAAGTATACTAGTATTGTAATACAGTAGAGTTGGTGTTTTTCTTTTCAATCAATAGAGCTATTATATATAATATGTAAAGGCAAGAAAAATACAGGGTATGAATTTATGAAAAAAGATTTATAAAGGAGGATGGTTATGGAAACAAAAAGATTTTTTCCACGCAGAGAGCTGAAAGAAGAAGGAAGAGCATCTTTGTCAGGACATTGGGGAAAAGCAATTGTCATTATTTTAATCGGGGCGCTTATAAGCGGGATCCCTTCTATAGTTAACTTCAACACGCAAATGGGAAGTATAGATTTTGAAAACATGAATACGGCAATGTATGCATCCCAAGTCCAACCGGATGCAGGAACAGCGCTGTTGGGAATTCTTTTATCGTTATTAAGCGCAGTGTTGATTGCGGCATATACAATGGCAACTTCTAAATGGTATCTGGATCTTGTACAGAAAAATCCCAATATAAGTTTAGGAGATTTCTTTGGAAACTTCAGTTTGGCAGGAAAAGGGATCTTAGCCTGGTTGTGGATGAGTTTATGGATGTTTATTTGGATGCTGATCCCAGTGGCTATTTTTATAGTGGCAATGATGCTTGGCGGAGCAGCGATGTTTGCAAGCGATGGAAGTTCAGGAGGAACTTTTGTCTTTTTCCTATTGATGCTGGCGGCTTTTGCAGTTTATATCGGTATTGCGATTTGGAAAGGGTATTCTTACGGACAGATTTTCAATGTAATTGCAGATAGCCCGAATATCGGGGTACGGGATGCGATGAGATATTCCATCGCGATGACAAAAGATTATATTATGGACTTGTTTATATTGGATTTATCCTTTATTTTATGGGGGTTATTAATCATTGTTACTCTTGGTTTGGCATCATTTTATGTAGGGCCTTATATGGCTTCCGCTCAAGCGATGGCTTATTTCTTCTTACGAGATCAAGCCTTAGATAGAGGCCTGTTATCTCCTCAAGAATTTGGTCTAGAAAAACAGAGGGTAAGAGAAGAACCGATTGTAGAAGAACCCTATATGGACGAAACCATAGAAAAAGAGTAAAGGAGTTATTATGAGCGAATCTATGTACAAGAATCCTCAAGAACCGAAAAAACAAGAAGAGGAACGTAAAAAACGAAACAAAAAAGGGCTCTTTATATTTTTAGGGATCTTGGCAGCTGTGATTCTTATTGCCCTTTTGGCAAGAGCATTCACACCAAAAGGAGAAACTTCTCTTTACAGAGAAGAGCCTTTTTCATCCGGAACGCAGAATGTAGCCAAGATTTATATAGAAGGTACCATCGAAGAAGACGGCACCACTTATAATCAAGAGTGGGTAACGGGTCAGATTCGAAATGCAATGTACGATAAAGACAATAAAGGAATTATGCTGGTGATTAATTCTCCAGGCGGCACTGTCTACGAGTCCGACGAAACATGGCAGAGGTTGATGGACTATAAGAAAGAAACAAATCGTCCTGTTTATGCCTATATGGAACAGATGGCAGCCTCCGGAGGGTATTATATTGCTTCTCCGGCAGATAAGATTTTTATCAATCGAAACGGTATTACAGGTTCTATCGGGGTAATCGGCGGAATGAGCCTTGATGCCAGCAAGCTTATGGAAGATCTTGGTATAAAGGCCGACTATATTCATACTGGAGACAATAAGGTAATGGGAAATTTATTCCAGCCGATGACAGAAGAGCAGAGAAATATTATGCAGCAGATGTCTGACGAAGCTTACGGACAGTTTATCGATGTAATTGCAGAAGGACGCAAGATGGATAAAGAAAAGATCAAGGCTTTAGCTGACGGGAGAATTTATACTGCGAAACAAGCCAGTGAAAATGGTTTAGTAGACGGAGTCGGCGAGTATGAAGACTTTGAACAGCGAATGATCGAAGATCAAGGTCTTGGAGATAAAGTGCGTTTTGTCGATAAAGAATATAAAAAAGCGGCTTCTTTTTGGCAAAGTATGCTGGGAGCAAAAGGCGAAAGTGTTATGAAAGCTTTAAGCGGCGATAAAATTTCAGCAACCATGGAAACTCTTAATGAACTTAAAATCGATGAGCCGATGTACCTTTATCAAAAATAACGAAAAATCATTTTAAAGAAGAGATCCTTTTAGGATCTCTTCTTATGTTATGATAGAGTTAAGAATTTGAGGAAGAGGAGTCTTTATTTTTGAAAAGGATATCCTGTTTTTTAAAAAGGAAAATTTTGGAGGGAAGCATGAAAGTAATAACTGTAGGCCGGGAGTTTGGAAGCGGCGGAAGGGAATTCGGCAGAAGACTGGCGCAAACGCTAGGGATTGCTTACTATGACAAAGAAATTATCGAAGAGCTGTCGAAGCGGACTAAAATGTCGGAGGATTTTGTTTCTGAAATCGTTGAAAAAAGACCTGTTCCTTTCTTTCCGATTACAATAGGAAGAAGTTTTTATCCCATGGAGAATCCGATTTTTGAACAAAGCCAAGAGATTTTCCGCCAGCAGACGAAAATTATTCAAGAAATGGCAAAAAATTCAGACTGTGTAATTGTAGGGCGCTGCGGAGACGATATTTTAGAAGAACTGGATCCGATTCGAATCTTCATCTATGCGGGAATGGAAAGCAGAATCAAACGCTGCCGATTAAAAGCAAGTCCGGAAGAAGGACTTTCAGCGAAAGAAATGAAGAAAAAAATAAACGAAATTGATAAAGAACGTTCGAAATATTATGGTTTTTATACAGGAAAGAAATGGGGAGATCCCCTGAATTATGATTATATGATCAACACAAGTTTTAAAGAAATCAAGGAACTCGTACATAAGTTTTCGAAGATGGTTTAAACTGTAAAAAGAAGAGTGTGAGAGTGGGGAGAGTGAAGAGGGGAGTTGTGGTGGAAAATAAGAAGAACGCTTATTTTCTACAGTTGAAAAAAAGCGTTGCTAGACGCTCACCTATCTTCACTCTTGCACTCTTTTTTTCTTTCCACTTCTTTAGGATTTTTGCAACTCTTATATCAAATAAAAAGGCCTCCGCTTGATGCGAAGGTCTTTTCTTATTTTTTAGAATGTTTTTTGCCGTGTTTATATTTTCTTTTATTTGCAGCGCCTTCATAATGAACGTCTTCGTCGGCTAAAGGAGCTTCTGGGTCGAACTCTTGTTTCGGGGTGAAGGTCTCTTTTATAGAGGAGGCTGTTTCTTCTCTTTTTTGAGCTCTTTCTTCTTTTTCCTTCTGGATCTTCTGATATTCTTCTTGAGAGAGGATGTCGGATATATTAATATTTACTTCAACGACCTTTATTCCTTTTTTGTTTTGAATCTTTTCGATTACTTTTTTCTTCAATTCTTCAAAGACTTTTTGTCCAGATTTTCCGTATTCTAATATAATATCTGCATCGATGGTTGTTTCATTCTTATTCTGATCGATAAAAGCATGAACGCCTTGAGTGTCTTTTTCAGGGGTGCTGTCTTCTTCAAAACTTCCTTGAATAGAATCGGCAAAAGACTCTACAGGATTCTCTTTTGTTCCCAAAACCCCATCTACTGTTAAGATTGCTTCTTTTGCAATCGCTTCCAGATCCTTCCATAGTGAAAGGACATCTGTTGAATCCGGTGAACTTTTTTGTTGATAACTGTTGTCTGCCATAATCAATACTTCCTTTCTTTTATTCTCATCCTATATTCTTTTATACCCGATGGAAGAGCGTGTAATTATTTT
>JAAZME010000338.1 GCA_012798975.1 Gallicola sp. | reverse complement strand
TTTCATCTATGCCTTTTTTTTGTTTCTTTATAGTAGTTTTATAAAGGTATGAAATATGCTAAAATAAAGACATTAAATAGTCTTGAAATGTATTTTAAGGAGAACAGAAAACATGAAAATATTATTTTCACCCCCCGATATTACGCAGCTTGAGATAGATGAAGTAGTGGATACTTTAGAATCCGGTTGGATCACAACAGGTCCAAAAACGAAACTTCTTGAGAAACAATTAGCCGATTATGCCGGTGCCAAAAAATGTGTTTGTTTAAATTCAGCTACGGCAGGAATGGAAACTGCCCTTCGTTTATTAGATATCGGACCTGGCGATGAAGTGATTACATCAGCTTATACTTACAGCGCCTCAGCTTCAATTATTCATCATGTAGGAGCAAAAATCGTCTTAGCTGATATTGATGAAAATACTGGTCTTATCG
The DNA here is from genome assembly GCA_012798975.1 of Gallicola sp. Lineage (GTDB taxonomy): Bacteria > Bacillota > Clostridia > Tissierellales > Peptoniphilaceae > JBQKLI01. Next base: position 2,655 of record JAAZME010000338.1, on the reverse strand, counting down.
ACCCTCAAAAGATAGAAGAAGCGATAACCGATAAAACAAAAGCTATTATTCCTGTAGATCTAGCAGGGATCCCTTGTGATTACGATGCAATATTTCGTGCAGTCGAGCGTAAAAGATTTTTATTTAAGCCAAAAGGGGAGATTCAGGAGAAATTAGGACGTCCTGCTGTCATTGCAGATGCGGCTCATTCACTAGGCGCCAAGTATAAAGACCGAAAAGTTGGTTCTATTGCAGATATTTCTGTATTTTCTTTCCACGCAGTTAAGAATTTTACAACAGGAGAAGGGGGAGCTCTTCTATGGACGGATTTAGGCGGGATGGATTCGGAAGAAATATATAAAACGATCCAATTGATCACCTTGCATGGACAAAATAAAGATGCTTTGGCAAAAACAAAATTAGGTTCTTGGGAATACGATATAAAATTCTTAGGTTATAAATATAATATGCCAGATATTATGGCTGCGATAGGCCTTGCACAGTTTAAAAGATATCCAGAGCTTTTAAGAAGAAGACGGGAAATTATAAAGGCTTATGAAGACGGCTTCGAGAATACAAAAATTAAAAATCTTAAGCATACAGGCGAAGGTTTTATAGGTTCAGGTCATCTTTTTATTACCAGAGTCGAAGGGATCGAAGAAGAGGAAAGAAATAGAATTATTGAGAAAATGGCAGAAGCAGGAATTGCGACAAATGTCCATTACAAACCTCTCCCTATGCATACAGCTTATAAAGAATTAGGTTTTGATATCAAAGATTATCCGAATGCTTACGCCTTTTATAAAAATGAAATTACTTTACCACTCCACACTTTATTGAAAGATAAGGAGATTGAATATATTATTGAAGAATTCAAGAAAGCGGTAGTATAAATGGAATCTCAAACAAATATAAAAGAGTTTAACAGAGAATTCGACAGGTATTTAGAAAAAAAACGCGGACAGCTTATTGTAAAGAGAATCATCGATATAGTGTTATCCATCATTGGGATAGTTGTTATGGCTATCCCAATGATTATTATTTCAATTGCGATTAAACTGAATTCAAAGGGTCCTGTTCTCTTTCGGCAGGAAAGAGTAGGAAAAGATTTTAAGCATTTTAAAATCAATAAATTCAGAACTATGGTTACGGATGCAGAGAAAAAAGGAATGCAGATTACAGTGGGAAAAGACAGCCGGATTACTTCAGTAGGAAATTTTTTAAGAAAATCAAAGTTGGACGAATTTCCTCAATTATTCAATGTTCTTTTTGGAGAAATGAGTTTTGTTGGACCAAGACCTGAAGTTCCTAAATATGTCAAACTCTATGATGATTATCAGAAAAATGTTTTAAAAGTCAAACCTGGAATTACAGATCTGGCATCTATAGAATATAGAGACGAATCGACTGTTCTTGGGCAAAGCGAAGATCCTGAAAAAGCGTATATAGAAGAGGTTCTACCGACAAAACTAGAATTGAATATGAAGTATATTAAGAAAATGTCTGTGTTTTATGACTTTTATTTAATTATGAAAACGCTGCTTCGAATCGTATCTTTTGAACGGATTGACGAAAGATAATAGAAGTGTTAAAGTATTAACGTGTCAAGGAGGGTAAAATGATTCCATTAATGAATCTAAAAAAACAATATGCTTCTGTGGCAGAAGAAGCCGACAAAGCAGTACTGGATGTTTTACACAGCGCTCAGTACATCATGGGCCAAAATGTAAAAGAATTCGAAAAAGAATTTGCGAAATTTATTGACGTAAAAGAAGCGGTAAGTGTAGCAAATGGAACAGATGCTTTAATTTTAGCTTTAAAAGCCTTAGGCATAAAAGAAGGAGATGAAGTTATAACAACATCCTACACCTTTTTTGCCACGGCAGAGGCGATAGGATTTGTAGGTGCGAAACCCGTCTTTGTGGATGTGGATCTTGCTACCTATAATATGATTCCTGAAAAAATCGAAGAAAAAATTAATGAGAAAACAAAAGCAATTATAGCTGTACATATCTTTGGACAGCCCTGTCCTATGGATAAAGTTAATGAAATTGCAAAGAAACATAATGTATATGTTGTGGAAGATGCAGCACAAGCAGTGAATGCAAGCTATAAGGGCAAAAAAATCGGCACACTATCCGATATTGCTTGTTTTTCTTTCTTCCCAACAAAGAACTTGGGTTGTGCCGGAGACGGTGGAATGGTAGTTACAAACAACGAAGATCTAGCAGTTATCCTTCGTGCCTTAAGAGTTCACGGATCGGGAGAGAATGGCCAGAAGGCTTATAATCTTTTAAACGACATCGATGAAGAAGTACAGGAAGATGCAGCAGATCAAACTGTCTATAATCCGCTGAAATATTATAATTATTTAATTGGTCATAATTCAAGACTCGATGAAATCCAAGCGGCGATTCTTCGCATAAAACTTCGAAAAATCGAAGACTGGACTAATAGAAGAATCGAAATGGCTAAAAGATACGATGAGGCCTTCAAAGATGCGGACTTGGTTATCCCTGCGGTACAGGAGAATGGAAAGCATGTTTACCATCTTTATATACTTCAGTCAGAAAGAAGAGAAGAATTGACTGCCTTTTTAAGAGAAAAGGGGATTGCAACAGGAACCTATTATCCAGTTCCAATGCATCTTCAAAAGGTGTTTAGAGACTTAGGCTA
>JAAZME010000358.1 GCA_012798975.1 Gallicola sp. | reverse complement strand
TTTGCATTGAAGGGAGAAGTATAAACGATACTTTGACCTCGTACTCTTCTAAGCTGATATGGACTATCGTCAATCAATACATCGGTTCCAACTACGTATTTAAAGCCGCAGAATATAAATTTATTTTGATCGAGAAAGGGCAGATTTTCCCTTAACCACAAATATTTATCTTCGAAAGAGTTCGGCACTTCCATGGCTGCTGTACAGATATAGATATCGTATTTTTTATTCATTTCCTCTAAAACTTCGAAAACCATAGGATCGATAAATTCTAAATCTCTAAAAAACCCTTTTTGATTTACTTTATTGTATAATTCGATCCATTCATTTTTATCCATAAATTCATGTATTGTTTTGCCTACTAAGTCATCCTTCGTGATATTTTTATTAAATAAACTATTATAAAGAGCAATCTCTTTTTTTAAACTGTCAACGATCACTTGATCCATATCGATAGCGATGCTATGTATTTCTTCCACGGACTACACCTCTTTCCTTGATTATTTTAATTATATAAAAGAAAAAAAGAATAAAGTTTAATCTTCTGTTAAAAATGGGTAAAGTATAAAACTAGCATTCTAGTTTTATTTGTATATACTAATATATAGAACAGTAAGGAGGGCTTATGGAAAACAAATATAATTTAGCCTTATTTGATATGGACGGAACATTGATCGACTCCATGGACCGCTGGATTTCTATTATCGGCGAATTTATGGACCGCAACAAAATAATAATTACCGATGAACTCATTTCAAATATAAACACTTTAAACTTAGAAGAAACCATCCACTTCTTAATCAAGAACTATGGGCTGAAAAGAAGCTATCAAGAGTCTATCGATGATCTGGATAAGATGATGATGGATTATTATATGCATCATGCAAAATTAAAACCGGGAGCCGTAGAGCTTCTTCACCGCATGAAAGAAAAGTCCATCCCTATGGCGATCGCTACCGCTACGAAGGATCTTCTAGCCATTCCCGCTCTTGAAAAGCAGGGTCTGAAAGAATTCTTTACCTTTATCCAAACGACAGAAAACGCAGGTTTTCCGAAGGCTCGGCCGGAATACTGGAAAATAGCTGCAGAGAGAGGAAAAAAAGATACAAACGAAGTGGTTGTTATAGAAGATTCCCTCTACGCTGCATCTCTTGTCCATACTCTCGGAATGAAGGTGATCGGCGTTGAAGACAAATCCGGAGAGCAGCACAAAGAAGAAATGCTAAAAATTTCGAAACAATTCGTGACGAATTTAAACGATGTTGATTTAAGATGGTTTGAATAAAACAACTCTCGATTTTTATGAAAGATTTCAGGTGATTCTATGACTCTTTTTATTCCAAAAAACGCTTCAAACATCCTAGATAAAATATCTAAAACAGCGAAAGAAGAATCCCTTCTTGATCGGGGTGATCTGTTTTTGTTTTTCTACTATGCACTTCTTTTAGAAAAGAAAGGTTTAAATATAGGTCATCCTTTTATCAAGGAAATACGACACTCCCTTTGGGAGCTTCGTCCCGGTAACCAAAGATACTTTTTTACAATGCTTAAAGGAGAGATCTATCTGCTTCATTCCTTTCGAAAAAGAACACGGAACACACCTTCTAGGGAATTCAAAAAGGCCGTTTTGCTATTGGATGAATTGAATCCTTACAAACCGGATATTTGGCTGCCCTTAGAAGATGTTCTTTCTTCTTATCTCACCGAAAAAGAACAGCGGCTGATAAAAAAATATACAAGCTTTATGATAGAACTTGTTCCAGAATATAATAAAGAGCTTCTGGATTTCCCGAGATATTTCGATAAAGGCCA
>JAAZME010000369.1 GCA_012798975.1 Gallicola sp. | reverse complement strand
TTCTTAATGTTCTTAAAGATTTTATCTTTGCCTTTCATCTCTCCTAAATAGAGACCTTTCCCCCTGTCTTTTTTCCCGATTTCAAACAGTTCACCGCTGTAAACTGAAGTTTCTTCTTCTGAATCTATAAGAATCCATTGATCTAAAGAATCTTTGATTCTGATTCCAGATTCTTCTATGAAAATTATAGTTTCGTATTCTTCTTCTAATTCTTCTTTAAAGGCTTGGATATCCTCTTTTGAAACTTCATATTTATCTGCTAAAAAAGAAGAAGGGATCAAGTCGATCCCCTCATCAATTTCTAAAGTTGATTGATATAAACTGCAATCTCCCTTTAAATAATCTAGAACATCGTACACAACTTCATTTTCAACTTCAAATGCGATTTCTAAATGACGGTTTTTATGATTAAAATCCACCAGACAAAGGGGTCTGTTTAGTGACTGAGCCAATGCTTTCGCAAAAATAATTCTACCTTTTTCTTCTCCTGTTATTCCGATTAACACTTTTTTTCTCCTATTCTTGCGGTTCTTGAGATACCGGCTGAGCTTCTTGGTCTATATTGTTTTTCGGATAGAGCTGCAATGCCTGGGCGATAATATCACGAGTCATAGGACCTGCATTTGAGCTGGTCCCTCCTTGAGTGATCATAGTAGCGACTGCAATTTGAGGATCATCATAAGGTGCGAAGGCTACCATCCACGCATATTCATCATAATCTTCTCCAGTGGAAGGATTCTTCCCTTCCCGCTGGGCTGTTCCTGTTTTGATCCCAATATCTACAGGAAGATCTTCGAAAACCAGACGGTCTACACCATCTTTAGCTGCCATTCTCATCCCTTCCCGTATAACTTTCAGATTATCGTAATTATCTAGAGGGACTCTCTCTCCTTGAGGCTGATTTTCGAAAAGCAGATTACCATTTCCAGAATCTTTTATTTCATTAATCAATGTAGTCTTGTATTTGTATCCGCCATTTGCAAAGATGCTGACATAAGACGCCATCTGAATCGGAGTATATGCCTGCTGTCCTTGTCCGATTACAACATTCATCATATCCGCCATAGTCCAGCCTACCTGATTGAGATAATCAAATTTGATAATATCCGCAAGTCCTTGGCGTTTTCCCTCTAAAGGCTCTTCCGGTTTAAATCCAAGCTCATCCAGTCTTGTAATAACTTCTGTACGGGATAATGGTGCATCTTCATCCATCCAGCTTACAATCGTATCAATATGCTTTTCTACATCTTCTTTTGTCATATCACTGTCTTCTTTTAAATATTTAGTAAGATCTGCCTCTAAATAGCTTTTAAACAGTACTTTGGTGTTCTGCTCTTTGATTACAGGATCCGGCAGTATTCCGCTGCTTTCTCTCGGTATTTGTATTTCCACGCCTGTTGGTGAACCCAGTCCTAATTTTGAGGACACTTGATTTAGTTCTTCTATATTAAGCTGAGTGTCCAGCTTTTCGCCGTTACCCTGATTTTCTCCTAAAGCAAGAGAATAGTAATAATAGTTGCAGGAGTCTCTTAATGCTTCTCTTACCCCTTCATAGCCGTGTTTTCCTCTTACTCTATTCCAAATCCAGCATCCGAAATCCCGATTGCCCACTGTTACATAGCCGTCGCATTTTATCTTCTTGTCCGGATCCATTCCATTTTCTAAAGCTGTTAACGAACTGGCCAATTTGAATATCGAGCCGGGCTGAATTGCAGACTGAATCGCCGTATTGTATAAAGGTCTTGGAGCTAGGGTGTCTTCTTCATTTTCCGGCATAAGGGACTGCCAGTCGCTTTGCGAAATCCCGGTGGAAAACAAATTCGGATCATAGTTCGGCGCATTGGCCATGGCGAGTACTTCTCCGCTTTTTACATCGAGAACTACAGCACTGGCAGATGTTGCGTCTTTATAGTTGCGTCCTTCCGAGTCTTTCGACATATATTTGCTTCCCCATATCGATTCATAAGGATTTCCAGTTTGGAGAGCATTTAACGTTTTTTGAAGAGATTCTTCCGCAGTTTTCTGCAGCTCCATGTCTATTGTCAGATAAATATTGTTTCCAGGAGTAGGTTCAGATTCTCCTAAGACTTCTGTTGTATTTCCTTTGTTGTCTACATAGACGCGTCTTACTCCGTCCTTTCCGCGTAGAATCCCTTCTTGGCTTTCTTCTATCCCTGTTTTTCCGATTAAGGCTGTTGGATCGTAACTGCTTTTATTTACATATTTTTCTATTTCCGCTGCTGTAGATATTTT
>JAAZME010000096.1 GCA_012798975.1 Gallicola sp. | reverse complement strand
TAGGTATGCACAATGTCCATATTGTCAAAAGCCAGACCGTAATTTATACGATACAAAGCTAAGATTCCATATAGAAAGGCCATTCCTGCTCCTACCGCTATTAAAGAATCCATATTTGGATTTCTTTTCCATAAGGCTTTTAATCCTCTTGTAAAATAAGAGCCATTAATTACCAATATCGGAAGCGTAAGAATTAATTGAGTTAAAGCAAAGTTGCTGCTTCCTCTGGCTCCTTCTAGAAACTCTGGAACCGGCGCCCCGAACATCGTTCCCATAGAAAAATACATTAAAATGATCAGTAGGGGTATAGAAATCCAAAGTCTTTTCTTCATCCCTTTCGCCTGTTTTTCAAAAAGGCTCTTTGCACTTTCTCCGCCTGCTTCTTCTGCCTTATTCCCTCCTGCTTCTTTTAAGGAAGCATCGTAGCCGGCATTTTTTACTGCTTCTATTATTTTATCCGTATTTGTCTGATCGCTGTCATAACGAACATCCATAGAATTTGTCATAAGATTTACATTGACATCCTCAACTCCTTCTACTTTTACTACAGAACGATTTACTGCCTGCTGGCATGAAGCACAGGTCATACCATCTACATTAAACCGATTTTTTTCTAGACTCATAAAATACCTCCTTCTTCTCTCTTTTTAGTATATACCCCTACAGGGTATCTGTCTAACATTTTTTTTAAAATCTACGAATTCTATACATTATTACTACAATCTATTTTCCGCAGTCTTTCTGGATTGATTTTATTATGACTATTCAACTATAATAAAGTTAACTAAGAATTACTAATAGCGAATAAAAGAGGTACATCATGCCAAACAGAATAAATACAGAAGAAATACTTGAAAATAAAAGAGAGAGAATTCAGCAAATACAAAAAATCATCCGCCGGATCACATTTGTAGTCATTATCGCTGTAGCCTTGTTTCTATTATATGGAAACAGCCAGCACTGGTTTGATTCGCCGGAAGTTCTTAGCAACTATTTTAAAACCCTTGGAGGGGCAGGTGTTGTACTATCCTTTCTTCTTTTAGTCATTAACACTATTTTCCCGGTTATTCCCGGCGGTCTTCCTGCCCTTGCTTTATATATGTTAAATGAAAAACTCACTGGATTCCTATTTGTAATGGCGGCAACTTTACTAGGATCTATTATCAGTTTTCTTTTAGTAAAAAAATATGGAGAACTTTTTGTTAAAGCATTTATATCCGATAAAGTTTACGATTCCCTTGTAAAAAAAATCTACGATGAAAAAACAGCAACACAATTAGCAATTCTTGCTTTTCTTATTCCTGGAATGCCCGATGATGCAACAGTCATGATCTGCGGCTTGACAGATATGAGACTTCGAAGAATGATCCTGCTCTGCTTGATATTCAAACCACTCCCAACCTTTCTATATTTATATGGGATTACAAGCTTGTTCCAATGGATCCTGCAGACATTCCTGTAAGGATTGTGATAAAATGAATGATAATGGATTTATCCAAATAAATAAAGCAGGTGTTCTATGAAAAAAAAAGCAACCTTAATCATTCTCGCCGCAAATCTTCTGCTCTATCTGATCATGGAATTTTTAGGCGGCTCTACAAATACAGGGGTACTAGTCTACTTCGGAGCGATGTTTAAACCCTTAGTTCAAATGGGCGAATGGTGGAGATTTATCACACCCATTTTTCTCCATATCGGTTTTACCCATCTGCTTATGAACAGCTACTCCTTGTTTATATTAGGCCAATCCTTTGAAACTTTATATGGAAGTGTAAAATTTGTAATCATTTACCTGCTCTCAGGTATTATGGGAAATCTTATGACCTTCGGCATGGGAAGCGATATGATTGTCAGCGCTGGAGCTTCTACCAGTATATACGGTTTATTCGGTTTGGGAATTGCGATTCTACTTTTCTATAGAGAGGATCGTCTGCTCCAAGAGTTCTCCCGCAGCTTCGTAGTTCTTCTTGTCATCAATCTAGTCTACAGCTTTACTGTCCCCGGTATCGATATGCTGGGTCATCTAGGAGGCGTATTGGGCGGATTTTTACTGGGCGGAGTCTTTCCTATAATCAATAGAACTTTAGATAAATATTCTCAAGTACTGGGAGTCTTTTTATATATTTTGATCGCAGGATTTTTATTCTCAAGAGGTATGAATATTATTTAGCTCCTTTGAGATCTATATTCGTGTCAGCTGATGATTATAAAAACCTTTGATATTAGAAAGAAATTTTTTGGGTATATATACTACTGTGTGGATAGAAAATATTAAAGGGGGATTTAAAAATGGAATTAAAAATTTATCATTGCAAAGAATGTGGAAATGTAGTAGTGAAAGCAGTGGACGGAACAGAAAGTCTTGTATGCTGCGGAGAAGAAATGGAACTTCTTAATGCGAACACTGTAGATGCTGCAAAAGAAAAGCATGTACCAGTAGTTGAGAAAAACGGCGAAGAATTATCTGTAGTAGTAGGATCTGTAGAGCATCCTATGGAAGAAGAGCATTATATTACAAACATCTTTGTACAACAAGGCGATAAAGTACAAATTGCTTACTTAAAACCAGG
>JAAZME010000049.1 GCA_012798975.1 Gallicola sp. | reverse complement strand
GAAGGTTCGTCGATCTCGGGAAGTCCTACGTTTACATCGAGAATCGGCGCTCCCGCATCAACTTGTTCTACAGCCTGTCCGATGATATAGTCCATTTCGTTGTTGATAAGGGCTTGTTTGAATCGTTTCTTTCCGGTAGGGTTGATTCTTTCGCCGATAACACGAACGTCGTTGATGGGTACAAACTGTGTAGGTGTACAGACCGCAGCTTGTAGAAGGGGGATCTCTCTTTTTAATGGAGAGCCTTCCACTTCGGCAATCATTTCTTTGATATATTCCGGTGTAGTTCCGCAGCAGCCTCCAAGGATTTGAACACCCAGTTCTGCAATTTTCTTCATGGCAATGGCGAAGTCTTTAGGTCCTAAAAGATATTCGTTTGTTACAGGATCCGGAAGACCGGCATTCGCTTTTACAATCAAAGGAAGTCTTGTATTTTTTGATAATCTTTCTATAATCGGATAAAGTTCGATAGGCCCTAGGGAACAGTTTACCCCTATGGCATCTGCTCCAAGCCCTTCTACTGTTCGTCCGAAGGACTCGATAGAACAGCCTGTAAAGGTTCTCTGGTTCTCTTCGAAGGACATGGTTACAAATAATGGAAGGTCGCAGTTTTCTTTTACAGCTAAAATAGCCGCTTTTACTTCATAAAGATCTGTCATTGTTTCGAGAACGACAAGATCCGCAAGGTCCTTTCCTGCAAGGACCTGCTCCTTTATAATGTCATAAGCTTCTTCAAAACTTAAAACTCCGCTGGGTTCCATCATTTCGCCGATAGGGCCGATATCAAGCGCGACTTTCGCAGAAGTTCCTTCAGCTGCTTTCTTCGCATTTTTTAAGGCAGCCTGAATCATTTCTTCGATGGAATAACCTGCATCGCTCATTTTGTGGCGGTTGCAGCCGAAGGTGTTGGAATAGACGATATCGCTTCCCATTTCGATAAAAGTACGATGAATTTTTACGATCTCTTCAGGTTCAGTGATATTTAATACTTCAGGCTTTTCGCCAAGCTGAAGGAGGGACTGCTGTAATGTCGTTCCCATTCCTCCGTCAAGATAATAGAATTTGTTTTCTAAATTAATTGCCACAATGTTCTCCTGCCTTTCTATAAATACAATCTTTAAACATTCTGCAGTTTTCACAGCCTGCAGATCTTTTTTTCTGAGGTTTGTCTGCAATGCCGATAATCGCTGTCACAGATTTTCTAGGGATCATAAGATCCGTTGAGGATAGATTCACTCCTATATTTTTTGATAAGTTTAAGATTTTGCTAAAGTCTCTCTGAAAGGATAAAGGCATATCGCCATATCCTGGAGAAAAGCGGTCAGTCAGATAAAAGCCTTTTTTACGGTATTCAACAATAAGGTCTTTATTAATCTCATTGCAGACAGCTTCTATCGCTGCACTGGCGCAGCTGTCTAAGACGATGGATTTTGAAAGATCTCTAAACTCTGTCATATGAATAAGCCGATCGATGGAAAGGCCTAAGGTAGCGCCCATTAAGATAACGCTTTTACAGTCTTTTAACAGGACTTTAATATCTTCGCCTGGAAGGGTAAAGTTTGTTCCTTTGAGTGCTGTTCCCTCTAATTCGAAGACAGAATAGGTGTATTTTGCAGTGGATTTTTCGCTGACTTCTTCAAGGGAAGCGTCAATCAACGCATCAATTTCCGGAGGGATTTCCGACCCTCGATAGTTAAGATATTTTAAGACTTCGTTTCGGTTTATATTTTTTACTTCTATATTCATAGTCTACCTCTATTGTTTACATATTATTATATCACAGTGCTTGATTAAAGCCTCACCTATAAAAGAAATAGGAGAAGTCTTCAATTAATTATAGATGAATAGTCTAGAAAATTAAAGTATCTTGGGTATATAAAATAGCGAGGAGGGATTCTATGAAAATTGGATTTATAAGCGACACTCATGGAGATTATGATCAAACGCTAAAAGCGCTTGAGGTTTTGAAAGACTGCGACAAGGTCTATCATTTAGGAGACGTATTATATCACGGTCCTAGAAACGACCTGCCGAAAGGATATAATCCGAAAAAACTGGCAGAAGTGTTAAAGGGGCTTGATTATATCACATATATTAAAGGAAACTGCGACAGCGATGTAGATGAAATGGTTATGGAGAAGGATCTTCAACAGAAAAAACGAGTAGAAAATATAGATGGAAAACTATTTTTAATGGTCCACGGCTATGAAGAAACTCTAGAAGATAGAATAAAAGAAGCAAAAGAACTGGGAGCAGAGGCGATTGTCACAGGTCATACCCATATAAAAGTATTAGAAGAAAAAGAGGGCATTACCCTCTTAAACCCGGGAAGCCCTTCCATTCCAAAGGACGGCTCAGCCTCTGTCGCTACCTATGAAGACGGAGTGTTTAAGCTTGTGGAGATTTAGCTTAGGCGTGCTGACTTCGTCACACAGGCTCTAAAAGAAAGAGTAAGAGAGTGGAAGAGCGGAGTTGTGGTAGGAAAATGAAAAGTGCGTTCATTTTTCTG
>JAAZME010000183.1 GCA_012798975.1 Gallicola sp. | reverse complement strand
TCCCGCTTTTACCTATTTACATTGCAGGAAACTTTGCGAATATGAGTTATGCAGGATCAGTATTTAGTGTTCTTTCTGTATTTTGGAAAGTATTTATTATCGTAATCGTTATGCATTTGCTCTATATTTCATTTTTATTTGTCGTGTTTGGAACCTATGCTGGGAAAAATCCAGTCAAGCTTATTAGAAATCAAATTCCTGGATATATGACTGCGATCGGAACACAGTCTTCTGCAGCGACCATTCCTGTTAATATAAAATGTGCAGAAGCAAATGGTGTATCCGAGGATATCCGAAATTTTGTTGTTCCTTTATGTGCCACGATTCATCTTGCAGGAAGTATGATAACGATTACTTCTTGTGCAACGGCAGTTCTACTCATGTATAATATGCCTCATGAGTTTACGATGATCTTAGGTTTTATTATGATGCTGGGTGTTGCTATGGTTGCAGCGCCAGGGGCTCCGGGAGGAGCTATAATGTCAGCTCTTCCTTTCTTGCCGATGGTTGGAATTTCAACAGAAGTACTTCAACAGCTGATGATCACCTTATATCTTACTCAAGACAGTTTCGGAACAGCAGCGAATATATCTGGAGACAATGCAATTGCAGTCTTTATTGATAAGTTTTATAATAAGCATATTAAGACAAAGATAAAAATAGAAACAGCAGCTGAAAGGCCGGTATCAAAAATAGAATAAACCGGTGTTTCAATGTTGCAGAGGGTAAGATGAAGGTAAAAGTTAAAACGCAGGAATGAGGCAAGACCTTAGGACATACCCGAAAAGAGATGGATTCTGTTTCAGAAGAGGCGAGTATGGGATTGGACTGCGGAGATCCCAGGAAAAAGCTGAACCCAAACCGGGGAGATGATTATTAATCTTAGCTGGAACGAATGTGTTTACTGCATCGATGAAGGCGGAAGATTAAGTTCATCTTATCAGCATAGATATGACAATAGTCCTGTTTCGATGTTTACAGGACAGGCAGAAAAGAGAAATAAGAAATAAGAAATAAGAAAGGTTGATGAATATAATAGAAATAATATCAGGAAACTCAGTGCTTCATACCCTAATCTACGGAACAATATACTATATTTTTATAGTTGTACTGCTTCGAGTGTCGGGAAAAAGGTCATTATCAAAGCTCAATTCATTTGATTTCATTGTGACAATCGCGTTAGGATCCATCTTTGCAACAGTTATCACTGACAAGTCAATATCCTTGGTGGAAGGGCTGGCAATGATTTCAATACTTGTTGTTCTTCAGTTTATTATCACCTTTTTATCATCAAGATTTGATGGATTCAACAAAATGATCAAATCGGAACCGACGCTTGTTTTTTATAAAGGCGAATTTCTTAAAAAGAGAATGAAAAAAGAGAGGGTTGCGGAAGACGAGATTATGCAGGCTGTTAAGAATTCGGGAAGCGGATCAATGGAGGAAGTTGCCGCTGTTGTATTGGAAACAAATGGAACTTTTTCTATAGTGAAATCAGAAGGTGAATTGTTGAAAGAGATTGGAAGATCCGTTGATAAAATATAGTTGCAGGCTGTGCTTAATTTAAATCACTTCATATTGTGTTATAGTTCCTAATAAATATATAGGTTTTGATGCGAAGTGTTTTACAGGTGGAATGACGTTTGCAGTATTTTTTTATAAGTCCTATAATAAACCTAGAACAATGGATTATGAAGATATGCATGCTTTTGGCAGTCCGATAATTAAAATCAAGAAAGGTTTGATATAGATGAAAGAAAATGACATTAAAAAATCTGTTGCAGACTTTTACAAAGATATTGCTTCGGATAAGAAAAAAGTAAGAGTTAAAACGAAGGAATTAGGTAAGGCCTTAGGATATACCCAAGAAGAGCTGGATTCTGTTCCAGAAGAGGCGAATATGGGATTGGGCTGCGGGAATCCTCAAGAAAAAGCTGAACCAAAACCAGGCGAGACGATTCTTGATTTAGGCTGCGGCAAAGGAATGGATGTTTTTATTGCTGCTAAAAAGGTTGGAGCATCCGGGCATGTAATCGGCGTGGATATGACTTTGGAAATGGTTCAAAAGGCCCGCATGATCGCTGAAAAAAGGAAATTTACAAATGTTGAATTTCGTTTGGGAGAGATCGAATTTCTGCCAATAGTGGATAACAGTATTGATCTTGTTCTCAGCAACTGTGTTATTAATCTTGCGACAGACAAGGGTATTGTCTATAGAGAAATTTTAAGAGTTTTAAAAAAAGGCGGAAGAATCGGGATTTCGGATATTACTTTGTCAGAACATCTTCCCCAAGAAGTCCTTGATGATCCTAGAATGTACGGCACATGAGTTGCAGGAGCATTAACTCTGGAAGAGCTAGAAAGGATTTTAGAAGAAACAGGTTTTGTGAATATTGATATTGAAACAAAAGTAGTTTCAGATGAATATGCAGGAAAATGGGGACTTAATATTGATTTAAAAAGATATTTAAGAAATTCTACGATTACAGCCTATAAAGCAATATCATAAAGATTAAAGGGCTAGAGTGTTGATTGCAATACTCTAGCTTTTCTTTTTTCAATAAAGGTTGATTCTAACAATATTCGGGTAAAGATTTAATATGAACTATAAAAGGAGGCAATATGAAAAATACATTATTAAGAGAATTAGCAGAAAAGACTCAAGGGCCTTTAGTTAGTATCTATTTGCCAACTCATAAAAGTTCCCCGGAGAATAAACAAGATCCCCTTCGATTCAAAAATCTTCTAAATAAAGCAGAAGAGAAATTCGAAGAAACAGAAGGGAAAGAGAGTAAAGATTTCTTTAAAGAAGCTCATAATCTTAAAGAAGACATCGATTTTTGGAACAATTCAACTGAAGGTCTCGCTGTTCTTATCGACGCCGAAAGAACACGTATCTATCGATTAGGAGGCCGGATAAATGAAAAAGTAGTAGTAAGCGATCATTTTGATATACTTCCGCTTATGAACTATTATGAAACACCGAATGACTATTATCTTTTAGATATCTCTAGGGACCGATACAGTCTCTTTTCCTTAATCAACGGAGAGATCAAGGAAGTAGAGACCCCTGGAGTGTGCGATAAATTCACAGATTTGTATGATGATAATGATAATGAAACGAATGTAAACTTTACAAGAAATACTTCAAATTCTCTCCACGGTCAGAAATCAAAACCGGAAGAGGATGAAAAGGATATGGAAAAATACTATCGTTATCTGGATAAAGAACTAGGAGAATTTTTCAAAGACAGTACTCTTCCAGTTATCTTATTCGGGACGACAGATAGTGTTGCATCTTTTTCGGAAAGTGCAGACAGTATTCCGATCTACGAAAAAATCGAGAAGCCCTTCGACTCTATTCCTATCAATGAAGTGGTAGATACTTTAAGGGAAAAACTCCTTCCTAAATATATTGAACGAATTAATAAGAGAATTGAAGGACTTCATACTGAAATTGCAAACGATAGAGGAACGAAAGATCTCGAAGAAATTAAAAAGGAAGCTCATACCGGAAAAATTGAAACGCTATTTGTTTCAACAAAATTTGATGATGCAGAGATTGAAAAAATTGTTTCTTCTGTTATGGCAGCAGGAGGAGAAATCGTCCTTGTTGACAGCGATCAGTCCGAGTTTGAACTAGGTATCGGGGCAAACTACCGTTATTAATATCAGTATAAAAAAAGAAAAGCAGATGAAATAAAAGAAGGAATGCCTTTAGAGGGTTCCTTCTTTTATTTGGGGTTAAAGTAAAAAAAGAGTATAATAATTTTGTAAGACAATACTATATTGGGAATAAATGATTTATAAATTATATATAAGGAAACATAAGTATGGAACTATTAGAATTACTAAGAAATAGAAGAAGCTATCGAAAAGAGTTTTCATCCCGCAAGGTGACAAAAGAAGAACTGAAGACTATTTTAGAAGCAGCTTTTCTTGCTCCCTCAGGATGCAACTTGCAGTCGGCACGTATGATCGGGGTTTTAGAAGAAGAAAAAGTAAAGAAAATAGCGGATATTTATGGTTTTGAATGGGCGAAAACTTCAACTGCATGCGTGGTTATTGCTACAAAAGCAATGGCGTTGAAAGGAAAAGGGCCTAGCAGGCATAAAGAGGATTTTGGAGCAGCGCAGAAAATTTATTATTGGCAGTAGAAAACCTTGGTCTTGCGACAACTTGGATTCAAGGTCAAATTGAAAACGAAAAGGGTGCAGAAATCGGAAAACTCTTAAATGTACCTGAAGATTATACGGTAACAGGTTATTTTCCAATCGGAGAACCTGTCACTGAAGTCAAAGGTCCTAAAAAAATGGAGTTTAGCGAACGATGTTTTATAGATGAATTCGGAAAAGGATTTAAAGAATAGAAGTTAACTTTTGGGGATATGGAGTATTAGACAGATCCGCAAAAGAGACGGCTCTAATGTTGGAATCTAAAAATTCCTATGAAGTTTTTATAGAAGATAGTGAAAAGAGCGGATAGAAGGAGGCGAATATGTTAGAAATAAAAGGCGTGTCGAAGTCTTTTCCAGGGGTAAAGGCTGTGGATGATGTATCTGTTACGATAGAGCCGGGTGAAATTCTAGGTCTGATCGGCCAAAATGGTGCTGGGAAAACAACCTTATTCAGATTGATATTAAAACTTTTGAAGATGGACTCCGGCGAAATATTGTGGAATGGCGGAGAAATTAACGAAAAAGTATTAGACGAAATCGGATTTCTGCCCGAAGAAAGGGGTCTTTATCCCAAGAGAAAGATTGAAGATCAGATTCTTTTCTTCGCAGAACTGCGCGGGAAACGGCGTTCTGAAACAGCTGAAAAAATCGACGGATGGTTTGAAGAGCTTCAGGTAAAAGGGAAGAAGACCGATAAAATCAAGACATTATCCAAAGGAAACCAGCAGAAAGTTCAGCTGATCTGTACATTGATACACGAGCCGAAACTGATTATATTAGATGAGCCTTTTTCCGGTCTTGATCCTGTGAATGCAGGTCTTCTTGCAAAAAGTATAAAAAAGGCAAAAGAGAGAGGGGCATCGATCATTTTTTCCAGCCATAATATGGAAAATGTTACAGATATCTGCGATAAGGTATTGATGTTGAAAGATGGGCGGAATGTGTTAAGCGGTACTCTTCAAGAGGTTCGAAATCAGTTTCCAAAGGATCGGGTGTTTGTAGAGACTGATTTATATACTTTTGACGAGTTGTTGTCTTTAGAGGGAGTTCTATCAGGGAAAGTGCTTCCTTCCGGAATAACAGAACTTATCCTCGAAAAGGAAGAATACGGTAAAGAATTATTCCAATTATTGTCGAAAGATGGTTTCATCCAAACATTCAGCCAGCAGTCCCCAGACCTTGATGAGATTTTCAGAATGAAAGTAGGTGAAGAAGATGCGTAAACTATGGGTTGTAGCGAAAGATGCGTATTTGCAGACTGTAAAATCCCTTTCCTTTGTAATATTGCTTCTTCTTCCCATTATAATCGGAGCAGTTATTGCAGTAATATCATTTTTTGCAGCGGCGAGTGCTATGAATACAAATCGAGACGTTGCATTAATAGGAGAGTCCGCTCATTATGAGGAGATTCAGAAGATAATAGGTGATAACTGGAAATTAAATACAGAAATTACAACACAAGAAGAGGCTGAAAAGTCTTTAAGAGAAGATGATATCTCCGGATACTATCAAATTAATGAATCCGATGGGAATGTTCAAATCAGATTCATTAATCGAAATGACAGCCCGGATATGAGTCAAACGAAGATACAGTCGGAACTCCATGATCTAGAGCGGAGAGAAAGTGCGAAGAGTCTCGGTTTAACAGAAGAAGAGATTGCTCAAATAGATAAGTCGGATTGGAATATCGAGACGGTTACGAAAACCTATGGTCCAGAAGGTGAAGAGTCTACTGTTGATCTCAGCAGAAAATATATTGGACTTGGAATTGCATATGTTGTGGTTTTTGGAATGTTTATGTTTATAACAAACTATGCATCCATTATTGCAACGAATATTGCTCAAGAAAAAGGAACTCATATAATGGAAATACTTCTGTCCTGCAGCAGCCCGATGACACAATTTTTCGGGAAGATCCTTGGTGTATCATTGGCGATATTTACACAGATAGCGATCTATTCTATCGTAGGGGTTATTACAATATTAACCTTCCCCTTTGATAATTTGCCATTGCCGGAAGGTGTTTCAATACCTTCCTTAGGAGGGTTTACAGGGCTTATCATACCGGCAGTATTTATGTTTATTATCGGATGTTTTACGTATATTGTTTTAGCTGCGATGTTCGGTTCTTTTGTATCAAAGGCAGAGGATGCGCAGAAGGCTATGACTCCAATGATGATTCCTTTAATTGCAGGATTTTATATAGGAATGTTTTCATTAAATTCACCGCAAGCTTTGTTTGTAAAAGTGACCTCGTTCATTCCCTTCTTTACACCTTTTATTATGCCCTTTAGAATTGCAGGAGGTACAGCTTCCCAGGTAGAAGTCTGGTTGTCTATTTTAGGAATGGTGCTTTTTGCTGTATTGGTTTTATTCCTGTCTATGAAAATATATAAAAAATCTGTGTTGGATTATGACGATTCAAGTCTTTTTGCAAAGGTGAGAAGAGCGTTATGGGGTTAAATAATTTATTGTTTTTTGATTAAAAGCAAGAATAGCCATTGAATTTAAGGAGAGAGTGTATGATTGAAAAAGTTTTTCCGCTAGAGTACAGCGAGGAGAAGATGATTCAAAAAGTGGTGTATGACGAAAATATTCATTATCTTCATATGCTGTTTAATAAAAATGAAGGGCTTCCAGAACATTTTTCTAATTCAAATGTGTATATGACTGTTGTAAAAGGAACGTTGTCTATCGGTCTTGATGATCAAGAAACTCATGAGTATAGAGCTGGAACTCTACTAAATATTCCTAAAGATATAAAAATGAACGTGACAAACCTTCATGAAGAGCAGCTGGAACTGATTGTAGTGAAAGCTCCGGCTCCAGAAAAGCAATAATCAAAAACTAAGTGCTTGCAAGCACTTAGTTTTTTTGTAATAAAAGAAGAATAAGTTAAATCGTTTTTCATGTAGAAGATCGGGTATATAATAAACAGTTTGAGTATATAAATTCTCACGAAAGGAGTATTTATGAAATATAATTCAATAATTATCGGTTTTGGAAAAGGGGGAAAGACATTAGTTGCGGATTTAGCAAAATCTGGAGAAAAAGTTGCCCTAATTGAAAAATAAGCTAAAATGTATGGCGGAACCTGCATCAATGTTGGATGTCTTCCATCTAAATCTTTGGTAAAAAACGCAGAGCTGGCAGTTTTAAAAGATGGAGACTTCAATATAAAAAGCAGACTTTTATAAAAAGGCGGTTGAAGAAAAGAACAATATGACCGCAATGCTTCGGAAAAAGAACTTCGATAAGCTGGATTCTTTAGAAAATATAGATATTATCAATGGAGAAGCAGCCTTTATAGATCAGCATACAGTTTGCGTTTCTACGGATGATAATGAAGAGAGGCTGGAAGGAGAAAAGATCTTTATCAACACGGGTGCTTATCCTTTTATTCCTCCAATAGACGGGATAGAAGGAAATTCGAATGTATTTACCAGCGAATCACTGATGGACTTGGAAGATCTTCCGCGTAGATTGACGATTGTCGGCGGCGGATATATGGGATTGGAATTTGCTTCAATGTATGCTTCCTTTGGAAGCGAAGTCACCGTAATAGACAGCTCTGAGGAGTTTTTAAAGAGAGAAGATACAGATATTGCAGAAACGATCCGTGAGATTCTTGAAAATAAAGGCATTAAAATCATCAGCGGAGCAAGAGCAAAAAATGTTGAGGCAGACACTCTTTACTATGAAAAAGAGGATGATCGTTTTTCTATAGAACAAACGAAAATATTGCTTGCAACAGGAAGAAGACCAAATATCGAAACATTGAATCTAGAAAAAGCAAATGTAGAAGTTACAGATAGAGGTCTTATAAAAGTTGATAAACAATATAAAACAACAGCAGACAATATCTGGGCTATGGGTGATGTAGCAAGCTCCCTTCAATTTACCTATATCTCTCTAGATGTTTACCGTATTGTTCGATTTGCTGTACTTGAAAAGGGAGAGTATAATTTAGAAAAACGTAAAAATGTGCCCTATTCTGTATTTACCACTCCTAGTTTTTCTAGGGTTGGGATAAATGAAAAGGAAGCAAAAGAACAAGGTATAGAATATCAGCTCTTTAAAATACAGGCTGCTGCTATTCCAAAAGCCAGAGTCTTGGACAGTCCGGAAGGAATACTAAAAGCCCTTGTTGATCCAAGCACAGGGAAGATTTTGGGAGCGATGCTTCTTTGCGAAGAATCTTACGAAATGATCAATACTGTAAAGCTTGCTATGGATTTGGAAGCAGAATATACCGTTTTGAGAGACAATATCTATACCCATCCTACGATGACAGAAGCTTTAAATGATTTATTTAAAAACTAGCGGCAGTTATTTTATTTGAATAGATGGGTATAAAAAGATTAAGAAAATAACAAAATAAAATGGAGGAACTATTATGTTAAAAGTTGGGGATAAAGCACCTGATTTCACATTAGAAGATCAATCAGGGGAAAAAGTTCAGTTATCGAAATTACAAGGGAAGAAAGTGTTAATATCTTTTCATCCATTAGCATGGACTTCTGTATGTACAGATCAAATGAGAGCCTTAGAAAGTCATTTTGATAAAATAAAAGAAAAAGGCGTTTCTGAAGTCTTAGGAATATCAGTAGATGCTCAGCCGACAAAAAGCATTTGGGCAAAGGGATTAAGTCTTGAAAATATTAAAATCTTAGCAGACTTTGAACCAAAAGGACAAATGGCAAAAGATTATGATCTTTTTAATACAGATTTAGGAACAAGCGAAAGAGCAAATCTATTAATAGATGAAGATGGAAAAATTGCGTGGATTAAAAAATATGAGTTATCAGAACTTCCTTCCATTGAAGAAGTCTTAGAGAATATTTAAAATTTCGGGAGTGGAAATTTTCCACTCCTCTTTTTGTACATATAAAAGACAGAGAGGGTTAAGGGTAGAGAGATGAAGAGTCCAGAGATTATCATTAAAACAATCGGAACTTTTAAAGGACCGATTGCTGAAGTCTGCTGTGATGAAGTTGTCGTTTTTGATGGACAATCCGCGCTGGATCTGATTATTAATGTGAGCTACGAAACGGACACGGAAAAGATGGTCATCCATACAGAGATGATTGCAGAAGAGTTTTTTGATTTGGATACAGGATTAGCCGAAGAAGTTCTTCAAAAATCAGTAAACTATCAAATAAAGATAGCTATATGCGGAGATTTTTCAGCTTATGATCGACAGTCTTTTAAGAGATTTGCAGAAGAAAACAATCAAGACGCATATTTCATTTTCGCTGAATCTTTAGAAGAAGCGATAAAAAAGCTTGAAGAGATTTAAGAAAGGGAGTACATCTGTGATTTTAGAAATTTTACAAAAGCGTTTCGAAGAGCACTCCTACCGTCATGAAGATATAGAGTGGAAAACGGTGGAAGAGAGACTTTTAAAACAAAAGGGCAAACTTCTTTCTCTTCAAAAAATGGAAGAGACAGGAGGAGAGCCGGATGTTATGGGAATTGATGAAAATACAGGGGAATATTTATTCTGCGACTTTTCTATCGAAACACCTTCTGGCAGAAGAAAAATTACTTATGATCTAGAAGGAGAAGAAAAAAGAAATAAAAAGAAAGTGTATCCTGAGGGGAATGCTGTTTCCATGGCAAGGGAGCTTGGAATCGAACTTTTGACTGAAGGGCAATATCGTATGCTTCAGGAGAAGGAAAAGGTAGATTTAAAATCTTCCAGCTGGCTTAAAACACCGGAAGAAATTCGAAAGCTTGGGGGAGCGGTTTTTGGGGACTGCAGATACGATCATGTTTTTATTTATCATAATGGAGCAGAATCTTTTTACAGCTCCAGAGGTTTTCGCGGGATACTAAGAGTGTAAGGAAAGAGGAGTCTTATGAATATTGCATTAATTGCTCATGACGAAAAGAAAGGGCAGATTGTAGACTTGGCCATTGCCTATAAAGAAGTTTTAGAAAAATATAAATTATATGCGACTGGAACGACAGGTTTAAGAATTATGGAGGCAACTGGGCTTGAAATCCATCGTTTTAATTCTGGTCCTTTAGGAGGAGATCAGCAGATCGGCGCTCTGATTTCCACAGGAGAAATGGATCTTGTAATCTTTTTAAGAGATCCCTTGACAGTGCAGCCTCATGAACCGGATGTAAGCGCCTTGATAAGATTATGCGATGTTCATAATACTCCGCTAGCAACGAATTTAGGAACGGCATCTGCGCTTTTAAGAGGTTTAAAAGAAGGCTATTTCGACAGTGATCCTTTTAAGTAAGAGGTTTAAACAGAGTGCAGCCCTTCGTTTCCAGCCAAGAACGGTGTTTTACCGCTCTTGGGAAAAGAATTGTATCACTTCATAGTCTTTTGTGAATAAAATATATAATCCAGCAAAATAAAAGGTTATAACACAATTTTTACTTAAAGAGGGCTATAGGATGGGTGTTTTGACAGCGAGCTTATTAATTAAAAGATAAAGGAATAAAGATTTAGGAGGGATACATATGCCTTGGACAGAAAAAGATTATCCAGATTCTTGGAAAAACTTTGATCCTGAAACTCGGAGAAAAGCAATTGATATCGCCAACGCAATGATTAAAGAAGGGTATGAAGAAGGCCAAGCTATACCTATTGCTACGAAGCAAGCGAAGGAATGGGTAAAAGACGCATCTGAAGAAGAGCTTAAGGATTTGAAAAAGAAAGATATTACAAAACACAAAGCAGATGGGGACGGACCAAAATATATGAACAAAGATGTAGAAGTCCGTTACCGTGAGGATGAAAAAATGTGGGAAGTAAAGTCCAAAGGAGCAAAACAAGCGGACTCTCTTCATAAGACAAAAAAAGAAGCAATAGAACGAGCCGAACATATTGCAGAAAATAGAGAAAAAGATGTTATCTCTCATAAAAAGAAGGAGTAAAAGAGCGTTGAAACAGTATGAAGTATTATAGAGGGGAGTTAAGAGAGAAATATGGAACGTGTTTCTTTTGAGAGTTTAAAAAATCGTCTTTACCATAACAAGGGAAGCCGACAGACAAAATTATTCACCCATCAAAAAATACATCAGCGTTCCTTTAAATAG
>JAAZME010000373.1 GCA_012798975.1 Gallicola sp. | reverse complement strand
TCGAGATACTTTGAAAATCGTAGGAACGAAGGACGCCCTTCAAAGAATTATTCTTTTTTTACTAGATAGAAACAGAAGACTGGGCAGTCCGGAAATTAAAATGACCCAGGAAGAAATCGGTAATGCAATTCACCTGACGAAAGAAACGGTCAATCGAAAACTTTCGGAGCTTCAGAAAAGAGGCTGGATTGATATCTACGGTAAAAAGAAAATAAGGATACTCGATGAATTTTCTATGAGAAATTACGAAAGTTGATCTAGATCATATTTTTATGTAACATTTGCCCTTATAATAAGATCATCAAATAAAACATTAAAACTTGTGGAGGGTATTATGAATAATCTAGATAGACAATTAAAGGATTTAGTAGCGGAAAATACAATATTAGTAGACTTTTTTAATGACGAAGGAATAGATTACTGCTGCGGAGGCGCCGATACTTTAGGCAAAGCCCTCGAAGATAAAAAGAAAGAGACGAAACCTTTCTTAGAAAGAATGGATGTATTTATAGAAAAAGCGAAAGAAGAACGAAAAGAAAAAGGCGAACTGAATGTTTACGATATGAAAATAGATGAACTGATTGATCATCTTGAAGAAACACATCACGTAGAAGAAAGAGCCTATTTAAAACAAGTCGATGAAGATTTAAATAAAATTCTGATTGTTCACTTTGAACATCATGGAGAATTATTATTAAAGCTCCACAGCCTGTTTGCCTACTTAAAGAAAGAATTAGAAGAACATTTCGTAAAAGAGGAAAAAATCACTTTTCCAATGATCTTAAAGGATTATAAAGACGGAAATATTACGAAGGAAACCCTTAAGAAAGTTGAAGAATTAGAAGAAGATCATGAAGGAGCCGGTGCGGTAATTAAAGAGATGATCGACCTTACAGATCATTTTGAAGTGCCGGAAGATGCATGCTTCACTTATAACAGAGCATTCGAAACACTTCATACTTTAGTAGAAGATGTGTTTATTCATATCTTTAAAGAAAATTCCATCTTATTTGAAAAATTAAAAGGAGAAGCTGATGAAAAAGCAAGTTAAAAATAATATATACTGGGTTGGGAAAATAGACTGGGAATTAAGAGAATTTCATGGAGCGGATTATTCGATCCACAACGGTTCCAGCCAGAATGCTTATTTAGTGCAGGAAGAAAAAACTTTTTTAGTGGATACTGTTTGGGAACCCCATAAAAACGAATTTCTAGACAATTTAAAAAAAGAAATCGACTTAAAAGACTTGGATTTTATCGTAATCAACCACGGGGAAGTGGATCACAGCGGGGCTCTTCCTGCCTTATTAGAAGAAGTACCGGGTCTTCCCATCTATTGTACTCAGGCAGCGGTGAAATCCTTGACTGGAATGTATCATCATCCAGAATGGAACTATAATGTAGTAAAAACGGGAGACAGTATTGATATCGGAAACGGGAAAAGCCTTGTTTTCGTAGAAATGAAAATGCTCCACTGGCCAGACAGTATGGCGACGTTTATGACGGGAGACAATGTTCTCTTTTCAAACGATGCTTTCGGACAGCATTATGCAGTGGAAGAGTTGTTTAACGACAAAGCAGATCAATGCAGTATGGATGAAGAAGCTTTAAAATATTATGCAAATATTTTAACTCCCTATTCCAGCTTTGCAAAAAGAAAATTAAAAGAAATCGGCGATTTGAATCTTACCTTTGATATTATCGCCCCGTCCCATGGAGCGATTTGGAGAGACAATCCAACTCAGATTATCGAAAAATATATTGCTTGGGCAGATGCTTATAAAGAAGATCAAATTACTGTTATCTACGATACTATGTGGGATGGAACAAAGAAATTGGCTCATAAACTAGCCAAAGAAATCCGAGAAAAATCTCCGGATACTGTTGTTAAAGTCTATAATATTTCACTTTATGACAAAAATGATATTATCACAGAAGTCTTTAAATCCAAGGCGATTGCAGTGGGATCTCCCACAGTAGGAAATGCATTATTATCCTCTGTATCAGGATGGCTTGCATTCCTTCATGAAATGAAGTTTAAAGATAAAAAAGCCGGTGTATTCGGATGCTACGGATGGAGCGGTGAAGGAAACAAGAAGTTAAGAGAGATATTAACAAATTCTGGTTTTGAAGTAGTGGATGAGGAAGTGAAATCCCTTTATAATCCTACAGACGAGATCGATGACCAAATTGAAGCCTTGGCAGAAAGTCTAGTAAAAGCATAGGGATAGTAACATCGGTTACAGTTATTTCGATAAATCATATGGTAATCTACTCTGGAAGGAGGAGAATATGGAATATATAGATAAAAGTCCTCTTTTCAAAAATTTAGAAAAAGAAGAAATCGAAGTACAATTAGCTGCTGTAGGAGCCGTAAAAAAATTCTATGAAAAAGATTCGTATTTATTTGTCCAAGAAGATTATCCGGAAAAATTATATGTTTTAGTAGAAGGCTCCGTAGCAGTTTCTAATATCGAAGAGGACGGAAAAAGAACGATTGTTAATATTTTTAAAGAAAGCGGCACCGTTTTTGGGGAAGTCTATGTGTTTATGGAAAATCGGATGTATGATTATTCCTGTGTAGCATTAAAAGATTCTGTTGTTTTAGAAATACCGAAAGAAGAGTTTCTGGATTACAAAAATTGGGATGAACCTTTCGTAAAAGTGATGATACGAAATATGATCAATGTATTAAGCCAAAAGGCTTTTTATCTGAATACAAAAAATCTTATTCTATCAGAATTGACACTAAGACAAAAACTAATGCGGTTTTTCCAGCAGAACGAGCAGAATGGAAAAGTAATATTAAAATATAATCGAGAAGAATTAGCGGACTATTTAGGAACAACCAGACCTTCCGTGTCCAGAGAGATTAATAAAATGAAAAAAGAAGGTCTTATCGATGTTAGGGGCAAGATCGTATATTTATTGAAAAAGGGAGAAGATAGAGATGAGTAAGTTTTTAGCGCCGATTCATTTTTGGCTGTACAAGAAGATCGAAATACAAGAAGAAATCATCAAAACATTATTAGAAAAAAGCGGAGCGGATAAAGAAACTTTTTATAAAGAAAAAGGTTCCCTTCCAGAAGGATCTTTAGAAGATCATATCGATACGGGAAATATCCACGGATGGCTTCAAGGTCAAATTGAAGAATCGGAGAAAAGACTTGCAAAGGCTGTTTCTCTTGCGAAAGAAAAAGGGATCTCGACTGAAGAATTAGAAGAAATCTTCTATAAGGGCGGAGCCGGCATGGAAAGATCTTCTTCGCCAGAAGAAGTTTATCAAAAAGTAAACGACTCTTGTTTAGACGGAATGCCCTGCGACCGTGTCAATGCACTAGTAGAAAACTCAGCCGACAGCATCCAGTGGGAGAGAACAAGTGATCTTCACGGAGGGTTTTTCGAAGAAGAAGGGTTAGACCGGGAACTTTATTATCAGCTTAGAGATGCCTATATCACAGGCTTAGCTGGAGAAGGATTAGAATATTCCCGTAAGGACAATCAGTATACTGTAAGGAGAAAAAATGTATAGCATAGATCAATTAGAGTTGGAACATGAGAATATCAATCGTGTAAATGATGTCATTCAAGCTATTTCCTTAAAGATCCTTCACGGAGAAGAAGTACCTGTAGAAGATTTAAGAAAAATGGTGGAGTTTATCCGGGACTATGGAGATGCATATCACCATGGAAAAGAAGAAGAAATTCTTTTCAGTTATATGCTTGAACATTTAGGACCTGTTGCAGAAAAATTAGTACGAAGCGGAATGTATGTTGAACATGATCAAGGCCGTGCCCTTGTCCTAGACTTGGAAGCTGCCTTAAATGAATACGAAACAAATCCTACAGAAGAAGGCAAACTTGAGATCATGACAAATGCTTTAGGATACAGAAGACAGCTTCGCTCCCATATCGATAAAGAAAACGACGTAGTCTATCCCTTCGCTGTGAAAAATCTGCCAGCGGAAGTGCTTGAAAAGGTAGAAGAAGAAACAAGAGTTTTCAATGATAAAAATACAGAAGTACGAGAAAAATACACAGCTCTTTTAGAAGAGCTTGAAAAGAAATACGACTTAAAGTAAATCTCAAATCTAGAGAAGAGAACAGTATAAATGCTGGGCTCTTCTTTTTTTGAGAAAAATAGGATTATATTAAGCGTGAAGTGTGAAAGAGGGGAGCTGAAGAAGAAACAAGAGACGTGTTTCTTGTTATAGTCTAAGTATTGTAAGTTTTAAAGAGTTAATAAATTCGATAGTATGATTTATATAAAGAAGTAAAGATCAGCTTTTCAACATCCCCTCCTTCTTTCTCTATCACATTCGCACTATGTTTTCTTGGGTATATATAATTAGCGAGAAAATGGAGGTAATTATGTATTATAGTAATGGAAAATTTCTTTTAAATAAAAATATAGATTCCATGAAAGTGGACGATGGAAAGATAATATGGACAGGAAGGAAAGAGGAGATTCCCGAAGGGGAAGAATGTGTAGATCTTAAAGGAAAAACGGTTCTTCCGGCCTTTGTAGAAACTCATATCCATCCGACGATTTTAACGGAGCTTGTAGGAAAGCTTTCTATTATGGCTCCAGAAGTCAATAGTATTGAGGAGATGATCGAGAAACTTCGAGAAATAGACGCAGCAAATCCGGAAGCTTCTACTATTGAAGGATGGGGATACGACGAAACAAAATTTGAAGAAGGAAGATCTCCAACGAGATATGATCTGGACAAGGTCAGTACAGAAAAGTCGGTTCGGATTCAGCGGTCGGACCTTCACAACTGCGTTGTAAATTCTTTAGCTTTGGAACTTGCAGGAATTGACAAAGATTATCCAGATCCTGCAGGTGGCATTATCCATCGGGATGAACAGGGAGCGCCGACAGGACTTTTGTCGGAAAAGGCGGCTTTTTTGCCGGGAGAAATCTTCGCTATAAAATCGGAAGAAGAAAAGATCAGAAAAATGGTAGCCACATCTCTAGAGCTTGCAAAATACGGAATTGGATCTGTATCGGAAACCCTTGGCATTATCGATGAAGAGGGAGATATGATGGATCTATATTTGAAATCCATGGAAAAAGGATTCTTGCAGGACGTGGCTGTATATTATCTATGGAACGACACCGTATCTTCTTTATCTCAAGAAGAAATTGATAAAAGAAAAGAAGGCTATACCGCTTCCACTGGCGCCAAGGTGAAACTCAGCGGTTTAAAATACTTTCTCGACGGAACCATCAGCAACGGTTCAGCAGGCATGACAAAAGAGTTTCCGAAGATCGAAGACAGTCTCTATGTAAAACGAGACGGAAATACCCCTTCGGAAGAAGACAAGAACAGGGAGCTTACAAAAGGCCTTATGACAGGGAACAAAGAAGAACTGCGGGAGATTATGAAGTTCGCAAAAGAAAAAGGACTTCAAGTAAAAACCCATGCTATGGGGGATCATTCTGCAGATATTATTATCGAACTAGCTGAAGAGTTGGGGAACTGGATCGAAGGAGCGCCGAGTATTCGGATTGAACACGGGACAACCCTTCGAGACGATCAAATCAAAAAAATCCACGAACTGGGAATCGGAGTCTCGGGACAAAGTATCTTCTTCTATGCAGAATACGAGCCCTATTCAAAATATCTCGATGAAGAAAGATTTCTTCAGATCAACAGATTAAAAAGCCTCTATGACCCAGAGGGAATAAAATATCCCTATGTAGCGCTAAGCAACGATGCTCCTTCAACTTACCACCCAGAGCCGGCCAACCCATGGCTGGGAATCGAACCTACCGTAACCAGACGTTCCTTAACAGAAAAAGCAGATATCAATCAAAAAGAAAAACTAAGCTTAAAAGATGCT
>JAAZME010000360.1 GCA_012798975.1 Gallicola sp. | reverse complement strand
TCCTACTTTACGCAACAAAAAACCTCCCGACAAACGAGAGGTTTTATGGTAATTCAATATATTTAGAAACAGATTATGCTTAAGTCTTTCATGATACAAACGAAACACGCTTCTTGTTTCTACTTTCCCTATAACCTAGCCCCTAAATCCTATTTCCTACTTTTCACTGACACTAAACTTTAGCTGTCCATTTTCTGTTGTTATTTTTACAGTATCTTTTTCGCCGATTTCGCCTTTTAAGATCATTCGTCCAAGTTCTGTTTCTACATGTTTTTCAACATATCTTTTTACAGGTCTTGCACCGTACTGAACATTGTATGCTCTTGCTAAGATAAGCTCTTTTGCATCTTTTTCAAGTTCAATCTTAATTTGTCTTTCTTCAAGGCGGACTTGTATCATGTCGATATATTTGTCGATGATTTCATAGATTTGTTCTTCAGATAAAGGCTTAAACATTACGATATCATCCACTCTGTTTAAGAACTCTGGTTTGAAAGATCTTTTTAATTGTTCTTCAACCTGAACTCTTGCACTTTCTTCTATTTCTCCTTCTTCTGTAATTCCATCGATCAAGAATTGGGAGCCGATATTCGAAGTCATAATGATAATTGTATTTTTAAAGTCTACTGTTCTTCCTTGGTTGTCGGTCAAACGTCCATCATCCAGTACTTGAAGAAGAATGTTGAAGACATCGGGATGAGCTTTTTCGATTTCATCGAAAAGCACTACAGAATAAGGGTTTCTTCGTACAGCTTCTGTAAGCTGTCCTCCTTCTTCATAACCTACATATCCCGGTGCTGCTCCGATAAGTCTTGACACAGTGTATTTTTCCATATATTCACTCATATCAATACGAATCATATGCTTTTCATCATCAAACATAGTTTGAGTGATAGCCTTAGCAAGTTCTGTTTTACCAACTCCTGTAGGCCCTAAGAATATAAAGGATCCTATCGGCTGATTCATATCTTTAAGCCCAGATTTTGCACGGATAATCGCATCTGCTACTGCATCGACTGCTTCGTCTTGACCGATAACTCTTTTGTGAAGTGTTTCGTCCATGCGGAGAATTTTTTCTCTTTCTGTTTCCACAAGTTTTGTAACAGGGATCCCTGTCCACTTAGAGACAACTTCTGCGATTTCTTCTTCTGTAACCTCTTCTTTCAGCATAGAAGTTTCTTCTTGGCTTTTTTGTTCCGCTTCTTTTAATCTTCCTTCTAATTCAGGAAGTTTTCCGTATTTTAACTGGGAAAGTTTTTCAAAATCATAAGTTCTTTCCGCTTTTTCCATTTCGATCTTTATGCCGTCGATTTCAGATTTGATTTCTTTGACTGCATCGATACTTTCCTTTTGCTCTTTCCAAGTATTGTACTCTGCGTCATATTCATTTTTCAAATCTTGAAGATCTTTTTCAAGTTCCTCTAATCGTTTTTTGCTTAGCTCGTCTTCTTCTTTCTTAAGAGCTGCTCTTTCAATTTCCAGCTGAAGAATTCTTCTGTTTTTCTCATCTAATTCGCTTGGCATAGAGTCTATTTCAGTTCTTACCATAGCAGAAGCTTCGTCCATTAAGTCGATAGCTTTATCCGGCAAGAAACGGTCTGTTATATAGCGGTCTGAAAGTGTCGCTGCCGCAATAACTGCATTGTCGGAAATTCGGATTCCATGATGAATTTCATAACGCTCTTTAATTCCCCTTAAGATGGATATAGTATCTTCCACAGTCGGTTCTTGAACCATGACTTTTTGGAAACGTCTTTCTAAAGCTCCATCTTTCTCGATATATTGTCTGTATTCATCAAGAGTTGTCGCACCGATTGTATGAAGTTCTCCTCTGGCAAGCATTGGTTTTAACATATTGGATGCGTCCATCGCTCCATCTGTCTTTCCTGCACCTACTAAAGTATGAAGCTCGTCGATAAATAGGATAATACCGCCTTCAGACTCTTGAATTTCTTTTAATACGCCTTTTAATCGTTCTTCAAACTGTCCTCTAAACTTCGCACCGGCTAAAAGAGAACCCAAGTCTAACGCAAAGATTGTTTTTTCTTTTAAGTTATCCGGCACATCGTTTTTCACAATTCTTTGAGCTAAACCTTCTACTACTGCAGTTTTACCTACACCGGGCTCTCCGATAAGAACAGGGTTGTTTTTTGTTCTACGAGATAAAATTCGAATACAGTGCCTGATTTCTTCATCTCTTCCGATAACAGGATCGAGTTTTCCTTTTCTGGCTTCCTCCGTTAAATCTCTTCCGTATTTTTCCAAAGCTTCATAGGTGCTTTCTGGATCATCGGAATCCACTTTTTGATTTCCTCTTACTTTTTTCAACCCTTCTTTAAATCCTTTCAAACTGATACTGTATTTATCTAAAATATATTTAGATGGCACATTTTTTTCTTTTAATAAAGCCATATAGATATGCTCTACAGATACATACTCATCCCCCATAGCTTTCGCTTCATCTTCCGCTTTTAATAGTATTCTTTGGAAAACGGTAGAAGGGTAAATGTTACTGTTGCCGTCTTGGGAAGGCATTGCTTCCAAGCTTTTTCTTAATTCTTCTACATAAGCTTTTACATCAACATGTTCATGTGTTAATGATTTGTATATAACTCCTTCGATATCCGAAACAAGAGCGTATTGTAAATGGACATCATTTACATCTGGATTGCCGTTTTTAATGGCTATATTTTGTGCTTCTTGAATGGCTTCTATTGATTTTTTTGTAAATTTGTTTAAATCCATATATTATTCTCCTTTTATTTTAGACTTTCTCTGACTTTTAAATCAGTA